>NZ_QXIU01000148.1 GCF_003570935.1 Candidatus Cryosericum odellii | reverse complement strand
TGATCCACTGCGCTGAACTCGTGCTCACAGACGCCGTCATGGATGGCGATCTGGTCGTCGGCGACGTACATCTCGGCTCTATCGCGGGATTGAACCTCGAAATCAGTCTTGCCGATAACGTCATGTGTCTGTCCCGGGTCAGCTCGCAGGTAGGCTTTGTTGACTGCAGCATAGCGGCCCTGAGTATCCTTGATCCACATCGGGTCGGGGGAGGACTCCAGAAATTCCTGCCACTGGTGCGCAGCGAGTTTTACGGCATCGACTGGCCCGGCACACGCAGAGAAATCGTCGTGCTTTCCTTCCAAGTATTTGTCTGACCGCTCCTCCACGAAGACCTCCTGTTGTAGAGTCATGTCATATGGTGTCGTACTTACTAACTAAGTATACGGTGGTGGACCTGAAAAATCAACCGACGTGTCCTGTTGTTATGACGCTCACGGTATCTGACGCTATTCCATCTGCTGTCGTAGATTCGCAAGTGCCCCTGTCCCGGGAGACCTTGTGTACAAATAGGGAAAATGTGGCACTCAATGTAGGTATGTTGCGGGTATGTCAATGGAGGTATTGTGAAAAAAATGAGAGGGCGTACTCTAGATAGGGAAGCGAGTCGCCACGGGTGGCATTGAAAAGGGTGCAACAAGAAGGAAACGCAGTTTGCGAAGCAGAGGAGTCGCAGGTAGCAAGAGTTTAGAAGGAGGTATCAGAAGATGACCGCATTGATTGTCCTGTTTGCCGCAGCGTTCTACATCTTTTTCTACTTCACGTACGGCAAAGCATTAGAAAGAAATGTCGTCAGGGCAGATGGCACAGTACCGACACCTGCAGTAAGATTGCGTGACAATATTGACTACATACCTGCAAACAAGTTTGTCCTGTTTGGCCACCACTTCGCATCGATTGCAGGTGCAGGCCCGATCGTCGGCCCTGCCATCGCGGTCGTATGGGGATGGTTCCCCGGACTGCTCTGGGTATGGTTTGGCAACCTCTTCATTGGCAGTATCCACGACTACCTGTCCTTGATGGCGTCCGTCCGCTATGACGGAAAGTCCATCCAGTGGGTCTCGGGCGAGCTCATGGGGAAGTCGTCGAAGTACATCTTCGAGGTATACATCTACTTCACGATGATCCTGATCGTCGCCGCATTCATGGGCACGTACGGAGCTCTTGCCTCGAAGAGCCCCGAGATCCTTACTGCCTCTGTCTTGTTTATGGTCGCAGCACTTGTTGAAGGGCAGCTGCTCTACAAGACGAAGCTGCCATTCTGGCTCTCGTCGGCGATCGGCGTCGCCCTCACGATCGGTGCGATCGTCGTTGGGTTTATATGGCCGTTCATCAAGTGCCCCAACATCCAGCTTCTCTACATGTTCCAGGTTATCTACATCATCCTTGCTGCGGCACTTCCTGTGTGGTTTCTGCTGCAGCCAAGGGACTACCTCAACTCATACATCCTCTGGGGCGGCATCATCATTGCTTCAATCGCAGCGGTGTTTGCGTTCCGCGGATTCAGCTGGCCGGCGTACACGAGTTTCGCCGCCAGAGTCATTTCGGGACAGCCTTCGCCGTTCTGGCCCACTGTTCCGCTGGTCATTGCGTGTGGCGCCCTGTCGGGATTCCACTCCATCGTTGGTTCCGGCACGACCTCCAAGCAGCTTGACAACGAACTCAGCGGACTGTTCGTAGGGTACGGCGCGATGTTCATGGAGGGCATGCTTTCCACCATCGTCATCACCTCCATTGGAGCATTCGGATTCACGGTGTTCCAGGGGGTCGCGGACAAGATCGCGGCAGCCGGCTTTGATCTGGCCAAAATGCAGTCTAACGCAGGGTATTTCGGTCAGGTGGGTGCCGCCGTTATCAACTCGCCAGACATCGGCATTGGTGGGGCACTGGGCATCTTCACCAAGTCATTTGGACAGATGCTCAATGTCATCAAGGTCCCCGTGAAGCTTGGGGAGACGCTCGGTGGCCTCTGGGCTTCCGCGTTTGTTCTCACGACGCTCGATACGACCAACCGTCTTGCACGGTATGCCTTCCAGGAGCTGGTCGAGCCCATCAAGAAGGTGTCCAAAGGGATCCATGGAGTCCTTGCTGACAGGTGGGTCGCTTCGATCTTCGCGGCATGCTTCGGCTGGTTCCTTATCGCCAAGGGCGGCAACGCGTACACTGCACTGTGGGCAGGGTTTGCAGGTGCAAACCAGTTGCTTGCGTCCATCGCAATGCTCACTGCCGCAACCTGGGTCAAGAAGGTACAGAAAGTGGGCAAGGGGATGCTTGCAGCAGTTCTTATTCCCACATTCGTCCTCTGGGTCACCGTCTTCGCCGCTCTGGTCTGGTTCCTGTTCGTGATTGTCCCGGTCACTGCAGCAGCACTGCAGGTCGTATTGGGTGGATTCATTATCCTGATGCTTGTTCTCGATATCTGGCTGATGTTCAATTTCTTCAAGAGCTGGAACGAGGGAAAGCAGAATAAGGCATAGGTACCGACTAAAGAATGAGGCGACTCCTCGATTCATTGAAACAAAGTTTCAGGACGTTTGACAAGGGGATGAGGGAGGATGCTACCTCCCTCATCCGCAAGCAGCTTGATGAAGAAGAGAACGTCTTTGCTCTGCTCACAATGGGCGTTTTCTCAGGCATCCCGTCGCCACCGACAGGCGTTGTCCTGAGAATCCTCCCGCACATGTCCCGCGAGATTGCTGTCATGAACAAGAGAAGTGCTGGTCTCGATGATGTGTTTTCCCAGACGCTGGGGACATTCGACATCGACTAGGAGCGTTGGTTGAAAACCTACTTTTTTCTTGGCAAGGGCGGCGTCGGCAAGACGACTGCTTCTGCGGCGTGGAGCGTGGGCCTGGCACACAGTGGCATGAAAACGCTGGTTGCATCCATCGACCCGGCGCACAACCTTGGCGATGCATTCGCCATCCGCCTGGGTGACAGGATCACGCATGTCGGGGACAACCTCGACGCAGTCGAGGTAAATATCGAAGACATGATCCGGACCTATCTTGACGAGCTCTCAGTCAAGATGAAACATACCTACAGCTACATGTCGGCGATGAACATCGACGGGTATTTCGACATTCTCAAGAACTCGCCTGGTATTGAGGAATACGCGACGATGGAGGCTATCAAGAAATTCATCGCCCTCACGGAGTACGACGCGGTCGTGTTCGACACGCCCCCGACCGGCATGACGATCCGCGTGCTTGCGATGCCTCGCGTGTCGCTGCTGTGGACCGAACAGCTGATCAAGATGCGGAAGAGGATCCTTGCGACGCGGGGAATGGTGGAGAATGTCCAGGGGAAATTCGAGGCCGAAGTCGACGGAGAGAAGGTCGTGCTCTCCTCAAGCGAGAAGGAAGACCCCATCATGCAGGAGCTGGTCAGTTACCGGGAGGAACTGCAGGCCTTGAAGGACATGTTTTCATCTGACCAGTCTTACGTCGATATTGTGACCATGGCGGAGGATCTCGCCCTGTCTGAAACGAAGAGAATCATCGAATCACTTGGCAAATTCAAGATACGGGTGAGGGCCATCTATCTGAACAAGTTTTTTGCAATGGCCAACCCACCCGAAGAGATCCAGGGGAAAATGGAGGAGCAGGAGCGGGTTGTCGGACGGATGAAGGCCGAGATCAGGGGAATCGAGGTCAAGAACATTCCGTTGTTGAGAAAGTCTCCGAGGGGCATCGATGAGCTTCTTGATGTGTATTCGAAATATCTCGTCTGACGAGGAGAAACAATGCAGGGGATAAGCGGCGATTGGGTATTGGTACTTGTTGTTCTTGGGGGAGTTGCGGTATTGCAGTTCTACCAGGGGCGGCGATTGAACATTACCCTGATCAAACACTATGTTCATGGTTTCGAGAGCAACCTCACTATCCGCGATCAGCTCTATACCTGGATTGGCGGATATTCCGGTTTCAAGGCGGACTATGAGGTGAACGAGAAGTCCATCAAGAAAGTCGAGATGACCCTGACACTTCTGGCGCGGCAGAGCCTCTTCTGGCTACCGTTCTCGTATCCCGTGAAGAGGGGAGACCGGCTGTACATCGTGCTCAGGCCGAGCTTCAAGGTGCATGCCGATGCACACATTATCAGGAACTTCTACTACCTTTTTGGGCCTGCCATCAGGGAGGCCAAAGATCTCACGAAGGGAAAGGCCGAGTTTCCAGACGCAAAGGGCTTCTATACCCTCTACGAAGAAGAAGGCGATGTTGCAAAGCTGAGGAAACTCGTTGAGGCGTCGATGGACCCAAAGAGGTTACGGCACATAGCGGTCGTCAAGGAAACCAATGTTCTGTTTTGTCTCATCAAGCCAGATCCCTTCAAGACTCCTGATGAGCTGAAGCGACTCGTTGAGAACTTTCCCAAGTACTTCTCAAGCGGGGGGATGCCCAGCTAGGTTCCAGGCGTACTCGTCGTTGTGTGGGCACGGTAACCGCACCCGGGGGAACGATTGACAGACACGTTCTAGAGGATGCCCACCTGGCGCAGTCCGGCGAGGACGGTCAACAGGAAGAATATAACAGCAACGCGACCCACCCATAGGTGGATAGTCCGTAGCTGCTTCCTATGGGAGCGCACCTTGGTCGTTATGAGCCCTCCCGCGCCCGTCAAGAATCCGACTACGATGGTTATGGCACCGAAGACGTCGTGGAGGACGCGGAGGTGCGGTCCGCCACTGGCCTGGACCATGCCGATTGCTACGACGAGTCCCGCTGCCAGCAGCACAAACGCTGTCACGGCGGCAGTCTTGTGAAGATGGAAGGAGCCCTTGCGGTGGCGTCCAAGCGTGACGGCCCAGGCGGCTGTAAGAAGCGACAGGACAGCACTGCCCATAAGGATTGCGTGAACAGGCCAGACTCGTGCATAGTCGGCGAACATCGTGAGACCTCCCTGTAACGTTGGAGACAGCGCCCATTTCCGTTGCAACGCATCACTTGTTTTATGTTATTGAGTGGCAGAGGATTTGCAACGGCAGGCCGGCGGCTTCACAATCCACCTGCATGAAAAACCAACAACTGCCGTATTGATAAGCAGTGGGCTGCGCATGTCCGCCGGGCCGACCCGTGCTTGACAAGGCAGAGTGGCCGACTATGATTGCTGCGCACCTGGAAGCCGCACAGCGGTATCTGGTGTATCAAAAAGGAGATGATTCCATGGAGTATCAGGGAACCGTCATACGTCCGGAGGACAGTGTCCGGGCATTCTTCAACCGGGTCTATGGCTGGATGGCCGGAGGCCTCGCTCTGACTGCGGCTATTGCATGGTTCGTCGGAAACAACCAGGCGATCCAGCAGGTTATCTTTGGCAACTCGCTTGTGTTCGTACTCCTCATTGTTGCCGAGTTCGGTCTGGTCATTGGGCTCTCTCGCGCAATCGCCAGGATGTCTCCGCAGACGGCGGGGCTCCTGTTCCTCACGTATGCCGCAGTGAATGGGATCGTGCTATCGTCCATTTTCATGGTGTATGCGAAGGGAGATATCACGATGGCATTTGTCGCCTCCGCCGGCATGTTTCTGGCCATGTCACTGATTGGGTCGGCTACGCGCATGGACCTGTCGAGGGTCGGCAACATTGCATTGTTAGGGCTGTTCGGCATCATCGGCATGTCCATCATCAACATCTTCACGAAGAGCACTGGCCTGGACTTCCTGATCAGCATCATCGGCATCGTTGTCTTCCTGGGGCTGACTGCCTGGGATACCCAGAAGCTGCGCAGGATGGCACTCAGTCTGGACCCCACGGGCGACAACCCGATTACCATGGCCGGAGGCAACCCGCAGGCCGAGAAGGCGGCAGTCATCGGCGCTCTGAGTCTGTACCTGGACCTGATCAACCTGTTCCTGTTCGTCCTCAGGTTCTTTGGTGGCCGAAGACGCGACTAGATCACACCCATGTTGTGAATGTGGCTGGACCTCTCCATATGAGCGGTTCAGCTATTTGTTCTGCAACGGAACCTTTACAGCCGACTTAGCGAATGATATAATTCGCTTACTATGCATACAACGAGACTCGTGAGGGTGTTCCACAGAAGGAAAGCTGTCTTTTTTGTTGTTCTGGGCGTTCTTCTCGGTGGACTCTTCCTCTGGACTGCAGGCGTTCACACATATGTTGTTAACGATGCGGGCAACGAGACGCAAATCGTCGCATTCCACAGCATGTCGGTGAGCAGCGTTCTGGCCAAGGCGAACACGCGTTCCCTGCGTCCGGAAGATGTGGTAACACCGGATGTCGCCGCGGTCATCCCCCAGGGGAAAATCGCTATCGTGCGCGCCAAGCCGGTCACACTTACCATTGATCATACAAGCGAAACCATCTATTCGACCGCTGGGACGGTCGGAAAGCTTCTTGCGGAGAACGGCGTCAAACTGAACACGGCAGACAAGGTCAGCCCGGCTCCAGCGAATCCGGTGCCGTACAACAAGGACATAGTCGTCAAGCGCACGACCTACGCTTACACCAGCAAGACCGAGGCCATCGCATATCAGCGTGTCTACAAGAAAAACCCGTACATGGAAGTCGGACGCAGTTACATCAGCGTCATGGGTCAGAACGGCCTCCTCAAGAAGACCATCAAGGTGACCAAGGTCGCTCAGAAGGCAGTCAGTTCAGCTGTCGTCAAGACGCAGACCATCAAGTCTGTTGTCCATGAGGTTTATGACGTCGGTACTGCTCACCTGGATCTCAAGCCCACGCGCACCTATACCATGTCTGCTACGGCCTATTCGAACAGAGCCTCCACGATCCTCAACGGCAAGGACCACCTGTCTGGTTACTCTGGCTTATGGCTTCACTACGGCACTTGTGCAGTTGACCGGCGCCTTATCCCCATGGGGACAGTGCTGTATGTCCAAGGGTACGGCTACGCGGTCGCAGCGGATACGGGTTCCGCCATCATCGGAAACCGCATCGACCTGTTCTTCAACTCCTACGGCGACGCATGTCGCTGGGGTCGCCAATCGGTCAAAGTCTACGTCCTTCCCATCACGCGGAGTCAACTGTATAAGAAACTTGGCATAACATAGGATTGTTATCGAATAATGCGAACCCCCCCGGCAGTACTGCCGGGGGGTTCGCATGTTCTGTCGCTTGGTGTCCCCTTCAGGGCACGCTCAGCGCCCACGTTCGCGGATGAGGACTGGCTCTCCATCGTCGATGAGGACTTCTGGCAGCAGCGGGCGACCGTTGTAGGTTGAACTCATGGACCATCCATACGCGCCCGTGTCGCAGATGGCAAGAAGGTCTCCCTGCTCAGGCAGTGGTATGGAAATGTCCCGGTCGAAGCAGTCTGCAGACTC
>NZ_QXIU01000147.1 GCF_003570935.1 Candidatus Cryosericum odellii | reverse complement strand
GTCCACGACCACAAAAGTCCTGGCATAGCGTTTACGATATAGGACACGTGTCACCAGCGTGCCTGCGTGCCCCACAATGTACCTGCCTGGTTCGAACCATAGCTTCATGCCTTGGGGAACATCTCGGCGCAGCAGGGCCTGCAGGTCCTCCACGGCGAAGTCGGCGCCTTCCGCATAGTTGATGCCGAATCCTCCTCCCATATCCAGAGTGCTCACAGAAATGCCGTCGCCCATCAGGGAGTCATGCAGTTCCAGGAGGCGTGCCAGAGACTTGCGATAGGGCTCGAGGCTCGTGATCTGACTGCCGATATGGCAGGAAATGGTGTCAGGAACGAGCCCTGCGTCCATGGCCAGCCGGAACGCGTCAGGGGCGGCATCGATCGGGATGCCGAACTTGCTCTCCTCCGTCCCAGTGGTGACGTACCGATGGGTGTGTGCATCGACGCCGGGATTAATACGGATGCCGACATGGACGCCCGTTCGCAGGCGCGCAATTGCAGTCAACTCCTCCTCGCTTTCGGTGTTGATGAAGATGCCGTGGTCCAGCGCAAATGTCAGTTCTTCCTGTGTCTTTCCGACACCGGAGAACACGATGCGGTCTGCAGGACAGCCGGCATCCAGAGCCTCCTGGATTTCTCCGCGGCTTACCGTGTCGGCCCCAAGGCCCATGTTGAAAATGAGTGCAAGGAGAGCAGGGTTTGCATTGGCCTTGACCGCGTAGCGGAGTGATCCAATCGTGCCCAGACTCTGCATCAGACGTGTGACCTGTCCGCGGATTGAGGAGGCCGAGTAGACGTAGACGGGTGTGCCATATTCTCTCGCGATCGTGGCGAGAGGCAAACGGTCAAGCATGAGATCCGAGCCCTGATATAAGAGGTCGCTGTTCATCCTGGTCCTTTCTGGCACAACACAACATATCTTTCATTGGACGAGACGATGGTCCATGCGTCCGGGTTGCACCCGGGCCGATCGTTTCATCATGACCTTGTGCCCCGCCGTGTCAAGTAAGCGTTCCAGCAGACGTCGCAGTCGTCCTTGAAACCCGTTGCCCACCCCTCGGATACGACAGCATCCCTTGCATTGAGACAACATCCTCGGGGGAGGAAGATCTGGTCAGGAAGAAGCCAGTTCACCTATATTTTGGATGAGTCGATGTGGCGCTCTTGCAGCAAGAGAGGTGTTCCGTATACTGGCGCCAGTAAGGGTTATTTCAGGCAGGTCCAGGCGGCTGTTAGAGCTGCTACACTTTATTCTATGGGGGTGTAAGCATGGAAACTGCGAAGTTCTGTACTCAGTGCGGTGAGACGTTGCCATCAGGGGCGAAACACTGTCCACATTGTGGGGCGGAAGTCACGGTCGTGCAGACGCCAGTGCCTGGCGAAGTCGAGCGACCCGTTCCTCCCTCGCCGCCTGTTCCTCAGCAGACGCCGTCAGCAGGACCGTATGGTACACCTTCCTCCCCACAGACTTCCCCATACGGTGGATCTGGTACAGTTCCACAAGGGACATACAGTGTTCCTCCTCCCGCTGCCGGCGTCTATCGTGCTGGATCACAGCAGAAGGCGATGACAGCACAGCGAGCGCCGTCCCGGAAACGCCTTGGTGGTGGAGCACTGACTCTGATCGCTGGAATCATCATGCTGGCAATGCATGCCCTGGTGCTGGAAGGGGGGCTGACCGCGTCGAACATTGGTGTTGACCTGTCCATCATTGTATGCGGCTTTCTCATGTTGTTCGCCCGCGGGGGGCTCAGCGTCGCACTTGCCTTCGTGGCGAGTCTGGCCGTATCGGCCGTCGACGCGATGCTTCTGTGGGCAGTTTTCGTGGCGATATCCGCCGGTGGGTCCAGCGGAATCGCTGCGTTTCTATCGTCAGGAGCGTGGGTGTCGGTGGTAGCGATGGTGGTGGTTCTGGTTGGGTTCTTGGTTGCGTTGGTCAGTCTGTTCCGCCACTCCTGACAGGAGAAAGTATCCAATGATCCATATGCGAACCCGTGCACTGGTCGTTGGGGTCATAATTGTTTTGGTAGTGGTTCTCTTCGCTGGGTGTGGCGCGACGACGAGAGTGATTGTGTGCTACACGTCCGTCGATCAGGAGTATGCGGACCCCGTGTTCAAAGCCTTCGAGGGCCGGACTGGCATTCACGTTCTTACAGTCTATGATACCGAGGCTGCCAAGACCACTGGGCTCGTCAACCGTCTTATCGCCGAGCAGGCACACCCGGTATGTGACGTGTTCTGGAACAACGAAACGACACAGATGTCGATGCTGGAGCAGAACAACATCCTGCGGCGGCTTCCCGGCGACGCCGGTCAGGGAATCCTTGCCAGGTACCGTGACCCGGATGGGTTGTGGGCCGGTCACGCTGCTCGCTTTCGCGTCCTGCTTGTTAATACGAACGTCCTCAAGGGGCCGACCCCGTCGTCGGTCATGGACTTGGCCTCCTCCGCATATCCCCGTGGCAGTGTCGGCATGGCCATGCCTCTGTTCGGCACGACAGCAGCGCATGTGGCAGCACTGTACGCGGTACTTGGGGCAGCTCGGGCGCGTTCCTTTTTCCAGCAGGTGAGTGCCTCCGGCGTGCGAATTGTCGACGGCAATGCAACGGTCAGGGACCTTGTTGCGCAGGGAGTGTTGACGTGGGGGATCACGGACTCGGACGATGCTCTTGTGGCGGTCAAAAGGGGAGACCCCGTCTCCGTAGTCGTTCCGGACCAGGAAGGGATGGGGACCCTGGTCATTCCTTCGAGCGTCGCGGTGATTCGCGGAGGTCCTCACCTACAGGAGGCCGACAGTCTGGCTCAGTATCTTCTGAGCGAAGGGGTCGAAACCACGCTCATGCAGGAGGGATATTGCCAGTTGTCGACACGCCAGGAAGGAGGGATCGCCCCCCTGACGGGAACGTCCATTAAGGGGATGGACGTGGACCCGGGTTCTATCCAGGTATCGATGGCGACTGCAAAAGCCGACCTTACGTCAATCTTCGGACAGTAGCGATGGCGACGAGCAACCGGTGGTGGCGCCTCTCAGGGACCGTGGCCGCCCTCGCCGTGTTCGGTCTGCCTCTGGTGGCACTTGGCATGGATGCTATACGATCTCTCCTGGTCAACCCTTCGCTGGCGCGCCTGGCCATCCCCTCGGAACGGGCACTGGTGTTGCTGGCACGCAGTTGTGCCCTTGCAGGGGCAACAGCCGTCCTGTGTCTGGTCGCAGGGACTGCAGCGTCGCTCGCTTTGCCGCCGGCCTCGGGCAGGATGGGTTGGCTGAGAACAGCGCTGTTCGTTCCCATGGTCATCCCGCCCTATGTCCACGCGCTGGCCTGGATGCGCGCGGCCGAGTGGCTTCGCCGGGTGGTCGCCGTGACGGGCATCAGACTGCCGGCGTTTCAGGGGTTCGGAGCAGCGCTGTGGGTGCAGGCAATGGTATACCTGCCATTGGCGACCGGGGTAGCCCTGGCCGCCTGGTCGATGATCGACCCACAGCTCGTGGATGCGGCGCTCATGAGGGGATCCCAGGACCGTGCCCTGTGGCGGGTTGTCCTGCCACTTGGAGGTCCGGTGCTGCTGTCAGGAACCCTGCTCGTGTTTGTGCTGTGCATGGGTGACCTCTCCATTCCCTCCCTGTTCTCTGTCAATACCTATGCTCTGGAGCTGTACGCACGCTTCAGCGCTACGGGTCGGATCTCGGACGTTACGTTGTTGGCCGTTCCACAAGTTCTGGTGTGTCTGGCGGCGCTCATACCTGCCATTCGAAGCATTTCCGCTGCCGTCTCCGCGCCTGCAACCATGGAAGGAGTGACGCATTCCGTGTGGCGTCCGTCGCGCTGGACGCGGGGTTTGTGTGTGTGTGCAGTGTGCCTGCTTTCGCTGGATGTTGCAGGTCTCTGCGTTTCCCTGATGAGCGGACTGCACGGTGCAACGTGGATTGCAGTGGTCGATGCCGCGCCGTCCGCCTGGGTCAGCGTACGGCTGGTCTTTTTCGCGTGTACTCTCAGCATGATTTTGGCGATTCTTGTAGGTCCTCTCGTTAGCAACCGTAGCCGGCTGGGGCAGTCATTGTGTGCCCTCATCCTCATACCGCTGGCACTGCCCGGTCCCGTTGCAGGCACCGGGGCCCTGCTTGCCAATGGCATCGTGCACAGCGCATGGACGGCTCAAGTGGCGCCTGCACTTCTCATGGCGTTCAGGTTCGCGCCGTTCGCCTGTCTGATGATCGGAGCACGGTTGGCACGGGCCGATGTGGATGTGATGGAAGCTGGACGCGTGTTTGAGCGAAGGCGCGGGGACTGGGCGCTTCGAGTGTGGCTGCCGATGCTCCTGCCTGTGCTCACCGCCGCCCTCCTGCTTGTCGCCCTGCTTGTGGTCGGCGAGGTGGGAGGGACGCTGATGGTGATGCCCCCTGGGCAGCAACCTCTGGCGATCACAATCTACAACTACCTGCACTATGGTGCTTCCGGAACGGTATCAGCGCTGTGCTTGGCGCTCTTCGCAGTTGTCCTGTTGCTGACCATACCAGGCTTCCTGTCCTGGCGCAGCGCGTGGAGGTCGGCATGATCGAATGCACCGGAGTGGCTTTCTCTCTCGGAGGCAGGACGATCCTGTCAGACCTGGAACTGAAGGTGTCTGACGGCGAACGCATCGTCGTGATGGGCCGGTCCGGGGCAGGGAAGACGACCCTGCTGCGATTGCTGGCAGGACTGGTCGCGCCATCGGAAGGGAGCATACGAGTCAACGGCGAATTAGCCAGCGCCGCCAGGAGCATTCGCATGGTGCCGTCACACCGTGATATCGGGTTTGTCTTCCAGGCTGGGGCGTTGTGGCCCCACATGACAGTGGCGCAAAACCTCCTGTATGGCCTGGCTGACCTTCCGCGCCCCGAAGCCCGGCGGCGCATGACCGAAGCTCTCGATGCCTGCAAGGTGGCGGAACTTTCCCAGCGCTTGCCTCAACAGCTTTCGGGAGGCGAACAGCGCCGCGTTGCGCTGGCAAGGGCGATCGCCCCACACCCACGGCACCTTCTCATGGACGAACCGCTCACAAGCCTGGACACCGATCTCAGATCCGAGCTACTGCAGCTCGTGTGCGAGATAGTCCTTTCTCACGATACGGCTCTTGTCTACGTGACGCACGACGAGAGCGAGGCACGTACGGTGGGGGGACGGCAGATGCATCTCGAGAATGGTCGCCTCACGGCTCAGGGATCGGCATGAAAAGGATCGTCATCGTCGCCCTTGTGATACTGGGCTGTCTGATGACAGGGTGTTCGCTTCCACAGGATGCCGCCCTGCCGGCACCGTCACTCCCTGTGCAGGGCATCGACACCCTTCGTCCGCCGGGAGACGTATTTGCGCTGCTTCTGGACGGCAATACGCTCTGGTGTGGCGGAGTAGACGGCGTGTGTGCCGTCGACACGCAGACCCGTACGGTGACCGCAATCGTCGATGCCGGGCGTCCGATGACCTATGTGAGGGGCATTGCGGTTGATCACGAGGGAGCCTTGTGGTTTGCTTGCGAACGTGGGCTGGTGCGCTGGAAAGATGGACAGGCGACCTGGTTCACGACAAAGGAAGGCTTGCCCGACAATCGTGTCAACTGTGTTCTCGTCACGCGGGCTGGAGACCTGTGGGCAGGGACATGGAGCGGCGCGGCGATGCGTACCGCGGGTGGGTGGACAGTGCTGGGCAAACGGGATGGTCTCGCAGATGACATGGTGCGTGTCATGCTGGAGGACAAGAGCGGCAGTCTGTGGTTTGGTTCATACATTGCGCCTGCCGGTGGGTTGGCAATACGCAATGCATCCGGGTGGCAAACATTCTCCACGGCTGGCGGCCTGCCGCACAACGATGTCGTCTCGCTGCTGGAGGCACCTGACGGCACCGTCTGGGTCGGAACAGGCTTCCTGGACGATGGAGGCGCAGTTCAGTTTGAACGCAAGGGTGATACCTGGCAACCGCGGCGGACGCTGGGCAAAGCCGGAGGACTGGCAGGTGGCAAGGCTCGTTCGATCTATGTAACCGGGGATGGTATCCTGATCGTCGGATCGGAATACCAGGGCATGGCCATTCAGACGCGTCAAGGATTCAGGGTACTGACGACAATGGACGGACTGTCCAATGACGAAGTGAAGTCGATGGTGGAAGACAGCAATGGCAATCTTTGGTGTGCAACTCGGGACGGGCTCACCATCATCAACAGGCAGACGCTGCTGAACATCGAAGAAGGAACATCATGATACACGCACGAAAGATTGCCGGGATAGTCGTTGTTCTCATGTTGCTTCTTGGCATCGGGGGGTGCCGCCCCCCATCGTTGCTTTCCGGCCCTGTCACATCAAAGGACGATGCGATCGCGCGTGTGACAGCTCTTCCCGATGTGATGGCCTGGATCAAACTGGTGCAAACCAGGAGCCCGGCCAACCGGATTGTCATCGACGTTGATTCGGAAGACGCGACCATATATACAGTGCATGCCTATGAGCTCGTTCAGGACGAACTGGGTGGACACACGGCGACGTTCGGCTGGTATGAGGTTACCAGGGCGAACGGTGTCGTGCGTTCGGTCATGCCGTAAGGTCTTGCATGGTTCAATCCGATTTTGCATACTGGAGAGGACGACCGTGCCCAACCGTGCATCCGTTGACAGACGCAGGGTCGAGGACAATGGGAGGCTGCCGTGGACTTCAATGAAGTGAGTCAATCGTACATAGCGCTGCAGCAACAGCTCGCGAGTGGTGCCGTCACGCCGGAGCGCTATCAACAGGAACTGGCGAAGTTGCGGTTCATGACGCCTGACGGCGTTTGGTGGCAGATCGATCCCGCAACCGGGGGGTGGTTGACATGGAATGGACAGACATGGATTCCAGCCACCGCAGCCGGCCAATCTGTGCAAGAACACACAGAAATGGAGACCAGTCAGACGACATCCGCCGAGGGTGGACGGAGCAGTCGTCGGCCGCCGCCAAAACAGAAACCCGCGCCACAGACCCTGTGGCAATTGGCGATCCTGATGGTGAAGAGCTGGCTGGAAAACCTCCCCAGCACGATCGTCTCGAGCATAGTGACAGCGGCTGCAACGTGGTTCCTTCATACATGGTTGCTGGTCGGACCCAACAATACCATGTTGTACCCAACAAAACCGATCTTTTACTGGATGCTCGATACGTTGGAGTATCCCCGTGGAGGTGTGGCGTTCTGGGCGGTTGCCTCCTATTTTGTCGCTTCCTTCTTTGGCAGGCTGTTCTCGTCGCCCGTTGCGTCGGCGAAAGGTGTCGTACTATCGCCGTCGTGGCTGGTCCGGGCATTCCGCCACCTGAGAGCAAAGGCGCTCATCCCATTCCTGCTGGGCGGGATCGTCGCAGTCATCATTGGTTCGAGCATGCGCAACTACATGTCGGCCTGGGCATACGCAGCCGGATTCTTCCTGGTAACGATGGCACTCGACATGAGCTTCGAGCACATGGTGCTGCGGCTGCTGCTGTCGGACCTGCGGCGCTTTCTCAAGGTGCGGCTGGCTCCCTACGGCGCCGAGTCAGACTATGCGTTTTTGTTGTTCCCGGGCTTGGCACTTGGGTTTGCGGCCTCCGCCCTGCGGCGGACGCCGGCGCGCTGGGCGCAATTTACCTTCTGGGGAACTCTTGTCGTCGTGCTGCTTGCCATAGGGGGGACGATGCTGCGGCGGCGCAAGGCGACGAGGACTACCGGGGCGTTTCTACTGTTGCTTGCTCTCGCATGCACTGTCCTCATCGCCCTGACACCGGTCCTTGCTGATGATGGCGGATGGGCAGAGAGCGGTCGCACCATCCAGGGTCTTACCAGGAACGCGGGCTGGCCGATGACCAAAAAACTGGGGATCCCGCCCGCTGAGGCGGCGCTCCTGGCAGGCCTTCTGGCGACGAACCTTGGAGCGGCCTATGGATACATGAAGAAACACGGCATTGATCCAACGAAGCTCGGATTGCCGGACATACCCCCTCCTCCGGGCATGAACGTTGCACCAGATAGTGTTCCCTCGACGCCTGAACAACGGGCCGCACGGGCGCAGAAGACTGCCGAGGACATAGCCAAGGCACAGGCCGAGGCAGCCGAGGCCAATACCTGGGGAGGACTGCTGGCCGGTGCGTGGAAGAACTGGGAAAAGGAGGCGGTTCAAATCGGGGACGCCGTTTCAAACGTTGCCACAGGAGCCAAAGATGTGGTGGTAAAGGGAGCCACCTCCATCTACGAAGGCGCGAAGTCGGTCTACAACGACCCCAGCATCGTCACGACACCACTCAAGAACTTCGCGAAGGATGTTGCGACTGCGGCTGAAGATGCATGGAACAATCCTCAACTTATCTGGGATACAGCCAGCGGAACATGGAAGGAAGTGAAGACTGGTGCTTCCGTTGCCGTAGATGTTGGGGGCAAGATCATCTCGGGTGTCGCCAATGGCATCTATACGACCCTGACGGATCCCAAGAAGATGTGGGAAGCCGTCAAGGACTCGGGTGGTTGGGACAACTGGGTGAAATCCTGGGACCCCAATGTACCCGTACTCGAGCGGTTCGGCAACGTTCTCATCGGGACCGCGAAGATCGGTGTGACTATTGCTACCGTCGGTCAGGCGGGGGCAGCAGCCGTGGCAGGAAAGGAGATCCTGGCGGTCACCGCTGAGCAACTGGGGAAGGGGGAAGTGAAAGCAGCAGCCGAATCCCTTATCAACGGCATCATCAAGGCATTCGCGTCGGAAGAAAGCAAGGCCGCACAAGCGATTGCGGACGACGCCGCTAAACTGAAAGGTGGAACGCTGACACCGGTGACGAGCGCGATTCCTTCGACAGGGATCAACCCCAAGCAGCTGGCGACGATCCAGAACGGAGCGGAGAAATTCGGTCTTGACGTTGGGGTACGCCCGCAGGGGACCATCTCGGGCTTTGTGAAGGATGGAGTACCCAAGATGCCCGATATTAAGAACAAGAGCATGGATGGTCTCATCGATGAGTTGATTGGCGGCAAAGGGCCGCAAGGAACGATCGGCCACTTCGAACCTGACGAGGCAGCAGCCAAGAACCTTATTGAAGGCATCAAGGGCAACCCTGGGATCCCGGGTGATCGGCAGGCACAGATGATCAAGGAGATCGAGGACCGCGTCGCTCTCAGGAAGGCGGAATTCACCGGGGAGAAAGTGAACGATCTCATCAACAAAGGGAAACTCACCGTGACGAAGGGGGGTGCCCTTGTCGACACCGCGTCGGGCAAGCCGGTCGTCACAGACCTTGACCTGTGGAGTCTGACCAAAACAGGAGGGGCGCCAGTGACGGCTACTGAAGAAAAGGCGTTCGTTCAATGGTGCCAGGATAATGGAGTGCCAGTTACCCACGGAGCGCACATGAACTGGGTCCCACAAACGCCGGACGAATACAAGATCTTCGAGAAGATCGTTCAAGGCCATGGAGTCGGAGGGAAACCCATCATAACGGTCGGTGCAGGCAAGGGAGTCGGTTCGGCCTACTACGTTCCGCCGGTTCGATAGGAGGTGNNGTCCTGCAGGAACTGAACGCCCTCGGAGAAGAGATCGGCGGCCTGCGGGAACAGTATCTGGCTGCCCTGCCTATCGTCACACTGTCGAGGAGTCCCCTGAGCGGTGACCTCCTGGAGTATGCCATCGATATTGTCGGGGTGGACGGGCTGTGGTGGAACTACAACCAGCCATTGCGACCGCTGCAGCAGTTGCCAGCGGATTTCGTCGGCCTTGCAGGAGCGCTTCAGGTGGGAGACTCTGTTGAGAAGACGCCGTTCGAAGTCCGACCCGGCCCCGAGGTCCCGTATGTGGTGCCGCGCCTGCTGGCACTGCCGGGGGTTCGTGCAGTAGTCAGCCAGGTTCAAATCGGCCCGCACACGGGATACACGATCGCCTACTTCGCTGAACATCCTGAGCAGGTAACACACCGTGTCAACACGTGGGGCACCGACTTCTACGAAGTCGTCGATGCTCAGGGCGTACTGATATGGTCCCGTGATGGAGACACTGCCGCACTCAATCGCGATGCTGACCTGAAGTCGTGGATGGAGGCCGGGAAGCTT
>NZ_QXIU01000146.1 GCF_003570935.1 Candidatus Cryosericum odellii | reverse complement strand
CGGGAGGATCGCATGATGTGACTGGTACAGCGCGGGACGAATGAGGTCATTCATGCCGGCGTCCACGACCACAAAAGTCCTGGTATAGCGTTTACGATATAGGACACGTGTCACCAGCGTGCCTGCGTGCCCCACAATGTACCTGCCTGGTTCGAACCATAGCTTCATGCCTTGGGGAACATCTCGGCGCAGCAGGGCCTGCAGGTCCTCCACGGCGAAGTCGGCGCCTTCCCCATAGTTGATGGCGAATCCTCCTCCCACATCCAGAGTGCTCACAGAAATGCCGTTGCCCATCAGGGAGTCACGCAGTTCCAGGAGGCGCGCCAGAGACTTGCGATAGGGCTCGAGGCTCGTGATCTGACTGCCGATGTGGCAAGAAATGGTGTCAGGAACGAGCCCTGCGTCCATGGCCAGCCGGAACGCGTCAGGGGCGGCATCGACCGGGATGCCGAACTTGCTCTCCTCCGTCCCAGTGGTGACGTACCGATGGGTGTGTGCATCGATGCCGGGGTTGATACGGATGCCGACATGGACGCCCGTTCGCAGGCGCGCAATCGTAGCCAGCTCCTCCTCGCTTTCTGCGTTGATGAAGATGCCGTGGTCCAGCGCAAAAGTCAGTTCTTCCTGTGTCTTTCCGACGCCGGAGAACACGATGCGGTCTGCAGGACAGCCAGCATCCAGAGCCTCCTGGATTTCTCCGCGGCTTACCGTGTCGGCCCCGAGGCCCATGTTGAAAATGAGTGCAAGGAGAGTAGGGTTTGCATTGGCTTTGACGGCGTAGCGGAGTGATCCGATCGTGCCCAGACTCTGCATCAGACGTGTGACCTGTCCGCGGATCGAGGAGGCCGAGTAGACGTAGACGGGTGTGCCATATTCTCTCGCAATCGTGGCGAGAGGCAAACGGTCAAGCATGAGATCCGAGCCCTGATATAAGAGGTCGCTGTTCATCCTGGTCCTTTCTGGCACAACACAACACATCTTTCATTGGACGAGACGATGGTCCATGCGTCCGGGTTGCACCCGGGCCGATTGTTTCATCATGACCTTGTGCCCCGCCCTGTCAAGTGAACGCTCCAGCAGGTGTCGCAGTCATCCACGTCAGCCCACCCCTCGGATACGACAGCATCCCTTGCATTGAGACAACATCCTCGGGGGAGGAAGATCTGGTCAGGAAGAAGCCAGTTCACCTATATTTTGGATGAGTCGATGCGGCGCTCTTGCAGCAAGAGAGGTGTTTCGTATACTGGCGCCAGTGAGGGTTACTTTAGGTAAGTCCAGGCAGCTGTCAGAACTATAACACGTTATTCTATGGGGGTGTAAGCATGGAAACTGCGAAGTTCTGTACTCAGTGCGGTGAGACGTTGCCATCAGGGGCGAAACACTGTCCACATTGTGGGGCGGAAGTCATAGTCGTGCAGACGCCAGGGCCAGGCGAAGTCGAGCGACCCATTGCCTCCTCCTCGCCGCCTCCTCCTCAACAGACGCCGTCAGCAGGACCATATGGAGTACCTGCCTCCCCGCAGCCTTCCCCATATGGCGGATATGGTACAGTTTCGCCGCAGGGAACATATGGCGGCCCCCCTCCCGCTGCCGACGTCT
Source organism: Candidatus Cryosericum odellii (assembly GCF_003570935.1). Classification (GTDB taxonomy): domain Bacteria; phylum Caldisericota; class Caldisericia; order Cryosericales; family Cryosericaceae; genus Cryosericum; species Cryosericum odellii. The sequence continues at coordinate 5,701 of NZ_QXIU01000146.1, read as the reverse complement.
ATCGTGCTGGATCACAGCAGAAGGCGATGACAGCACAGCGAGCGCCGTCCCGGAAACGCCTTGGTGGTGGAGCACTGACTCTGATCGCTGGAATCATCATGCTGGCAATGCATGCCCTGGTGCTGGAAGGGGGGCTGACCGCGTCGAACATTGGTGTTGACCTGTCCATCATCGTATGCGGCTTTCTCATGTTGTTCGCCCGCGGGGGGCTCAGCGTCGCACTTGCCTTCGTGGCGAGTCTGGCCGTATCGGCCGTCGACGTGATGCTTCTGTGGGCAGATTTCGCAGCGATAGCCGCTGGTGGTTTCAGCGGAATCGCTACGTTTCTGTCGTCAGGAGCGGGGGTGTCGGTGATAGCGATGTTCATCGTTGTGGTTGGGTTCCTGGCTGCGCTGGTCAGCCTGTTCCGTCGCTCCTGACAGGAGAAAGGGGCCAGTCTGATACAGTATACTGCGAGCAGAGTCATAGACTTTTCCGGATTCAACGGTGGCTCCAGACCGCTCGACAGGGCCAGGCGCGTCGCCTGGCCCTGTCTGTCGTTACTCCAGGATTGGCAACGCATCGAAGCCTGCTACACTAAAAACGGTGAATAGGTGAGACTTTATAAGTCACGCAGTTCATACACGACAGGTGCTCGTCCATCCAGGAGCGCGGACGGGGCCCGCTATCGTGGTCGTTCCCGCTACAAAATGGCGCCTTCGGCCAGGTCGGAACAGGCACGCTCCGGCTGGCGCGATTCGGGGGAACTGTCAAAAGCGAAGCGCGGCTTGCCAGTCTTCCTGGCGTTCTGCGTTGTCTTTGGGATGGTTCTGCCCATTTTCTTCGGGCAGGTCAGGCGCGCCACGGCGCCGGACGGTGAGACCGTTGTTCATATTCAGGCGACCCAGAAGGGGACGGCCTGGTCGGGACGCCTCGCGTTTCGGTTGAATGGAGCGCAGCAGTGGACCGGCTCAATGGTCCCCTACGAAGTCTTTGTGCGCCCCGGTGTTTATACCCTGACTGTGACCGGCGGCGGACCTCCTGGCGCCAGACTGCTCAGCGTTGCACCGGTGGGTTCGCAATTGGGTCAGGCCGCAGAGACGATCACGTTCACCGCGGAGTTTGCCACTCCATAGATCTCCGGACGTGCGGGTCGTTTTCTGGAGACCATCCCGCTCTTACACATACTGACAGAAGGACCTGTATCGCATCTGTGGGGAAAGTTGCTGTCGACAACAAGGGGACACTGTTCGCGTCGGCGGACTGGCGTGCGTGGACGAAGGAGGTCCCTGGAGACAGATAAATGGAGGGACTGGCATGATGAACAAGAACCGGATGCCGGCGCTGTTTCTGGCGCATGGATCCCCCATGAACATCATTGAGCGAAATACGTTCACAGAGGCTTTGTCGACCTTGTCCGGAAGCTTGCCGCAGCCCAAAGGCATCATCGTGATCTCGGCTCACTGGCAGACACGGACCATGCACGACTTCAGTGGGTTTCCCGATGAACTGTACCATATCGGATATCCCTGTCCAGGCTCTCCCGAGATGGCGGAGAGGGTCCGTGCCGCCATGGGTCCGGGCGTCGTGTCATGTGACATGGAACGTGGCTTAGACCATGGCGCATGGTCTGTTCTGCACCACATGTATCCCTTGGCGTTCATCCCCGTGATCCAGATCAGTCTCGACGTGTCTCTTACACCTGAAGAGCGTATGGAGTTGGGCAAAAGCCTGTCTTCACTCCGTGATGAGGGGGTCCTCATCCTCGGCAGTGGAAATGTGGTCCACAACCTGGGGCTGGTGGACTCGGACGACGAGGAGGCTCCCGCGTATACGTGGGCGCAGTCGTTTGACAACTGGGTTGCGGGGTGTGTCGAATCTAACCACCTCGAGGAATTGACCCGGTACCGGACGGCACCGTTCTCCGAGTTGGCGGTCCCGACCGACGAGCACTACATCCCTCTCCTGTACGTCGCCGGATTGCGCAGGTCCGACGACATGCTTACCACAGTGTTTGAGGGTTTTCAGAATGCCTCCTTGTCCATGCGGTGCATCCGGGTGGGATAGTCCGCGCGGGGAAACCCATATCAGGGCAGGCGCCCGCGCTCTTCACAGGACAGCGCGTACGAAACCCCTCCCTGTACTGTACTAGAGGTGGCAGCATCCATGGGTGCGGCACTCCGGGGGTAACCCCGCAAGAAAGGAGAACACTATGAGGAAAACGATAGGCAAGGTCGTCCTGGCAGTTGTCATCGCCGGGCTCCTTACAGGCGGTATCGCCATAGCTTCAGCAGCGACCAAGGTGCGGACCGTGACGACGCCGCAAGGAACGACTGTGGGTGTGATCTCTGTGACGGGTACCGTGACTGAGGTCTCGGCTCCAGCCACTACGACCGCGGGCACAGGATTCATGGGCATGTTCCGGCATCAGCAGGCAGACTATGCGAAGATTAAGGACAATACGGATGGGACAATCTATACTATCGAAGTCGGGCGCGCTGAAACAGCGAATCTGACCATGAAGGTCGGTGACATCGTCACCGTCGAAGGGACGTCGGCAACGCGAAACAGCGTCAATGAGTTAAGCGTCTGGACGTTCACGGGTGCCGATGGCAAGACCGTCACGCTGCGCAAGGCCGATGGAACGCCCAACATCGAGACGGTGAGTGTCGCAGGAACGGTGACTGAAGTCAACGTGCCGACCACGACGGCTCCCTCGACTGGTGACACGACGAAGCGAACTCCAAAGGCAATGGCGACGATCAAGGTCAACCAGGCCGACGGCACCATCGTGACAGTGGTCCTCGGACGTGACGCGAGCAACATCACCGTGAAGGTTGGCGATGCGGTCAAGGTGGAAGGGTTCAAGACTCCTATGGATGCCAACACAGTGGTGGCAACCAGCTTCACGGGTGCTGATGGCAAGACGGTCACGTTGGAAGGCCAGGGCTTTGGCGGTCGCGGTGGTTGTGCTGAAGGGCTAGGCATGGGCCGCGGATTCCGTGGTGGCATGATGGGTCCAGGATCTGCCTCAGACTCGCCTGCGCCGTCCAGTACATAGTACACTCTTCCTCACAGGACGTAAGTCGACCCCCGCTTCGGCGGGGGTCAACCATTTCCGGCCTGGGCGATGGGGGTGCCACATCGGACACAATAGGGTATAATGACAAAACGCAGGTGGCAGAGGGTACCGCCGTCCTGCCGGTTTCGAAATGGAGAATTCGCTGCAGAGGGGGTTCACGTGTCAAACAAGTTCAACATGAACGTCGGTAGCAAGTCGTTCGACGTCGAGATTGAGGAACTCAGCGCAGGAAGCAGACCAGACTTGGCATCCTTATCCTCCAGTATGGCTCCGGCTCACAAGGTCGGCATCATGGAGACGGTCCTCCGGGACGCGCAGCAGTCGCTCATTGCCACACGTATGACCACGAAAGAGATGGAGCCTGCGTTTGAGGCGATCGATGCGGTCGGATATCACTCCATTGAGATGTGGGGTGGGGCAACCTTCGACTCCTGCCTGCGCTTCCTCCACGAAGACCCATGGGAACGTCTGCGCACGATCCGCCACGCCATGAAGCATACCAGGCTGCAGATGTTGCTGCGTGGCCAGAACGTCCTCGGCTACAAGAACTACGCTGACGATGTCGTGGACGCCTTTGTCGAAAAGTCCCTCAAGAACGGCATCGACATCATCCGCGTCTTCGACGCGCTGAATGACATGCGCAACGTGGAACGCGCCATCCGGACGACCAAAAAACTGGGCGGCACCGCTCAAGGCTGCATCGTCTACACTATTGCCCCGACGTATACGGTCGACAAGTACGTGGGTATCGCCCGCGAGCTCGAACAGATGGGCGTCGACAGCCTCGCCATTAAAGACATGGCTGGCCTGCTGACCCCGTATGCGACCTACGACCTGGTGGCAGCGCTCAAGAAGATGACCAGCCTGCCCATCCAGATCCACAGCCACTACACGACCGGCCTGGCCGGACAGTCGTACCTCAAGGGGATCGAGGCGGGCGCTGACGTCGTCGACTGCGCCATCTCACCCTTCGCAATGGCGACCTCCCAGCCTTGTACGGAGACGATGGTGGCCGCTCTCAAAGGCACGCCATACGACACCGGTATCGACCTCGAGGCGCTGAATGCCGTGGCGCAGTTCTTTATCCCGATCCGTGAGAAGGCGCTGGAATCGGGCTTGCTGGACGCCAAAGTGATGGGGGTCGACGTGAACGCGCTCATCTACCAGCTGCCCGGTGGCATGATCTCCAATATGGTCAGCCAACTCAAGCAGGCCAACATGCTCGACCGGTACGAGGAGGTCCTCAAGGAGGTGCCGCAGGTGCGCGCCGATCTAGGCTACCCGCCCCTCGTCACCCCTACGTCACAGATTGTCGGCACGCAGGCCGTGTTCAATGTGATGATGGGCCGATACGTGCAGTGCACCAAGGAGACCAAGGCACTCGTCAAGGGCGAGTATGGCCGTGCGTCGGTGCCGATCTCCGACGAGATCAAGCAGCTGATCATCGGTGACGAACCGACCATCGACTGCCGTCCCGCAGACCTGATCGCACCACAGATGGCGAAGTTCCGCGAGGAGATCAAGGAGTACGCCCAGCAGGAGGAAGACGTCCTGTCCTATGCCATCTTCCCTCAGGTGGCACTCGACTTCTTCAAGTGGCGAAAGGAACAGCAGGACAGCAAGGTCTAATCGACTATTTTCTGTGCAACCAGTTGTCGGGTTCAGTGCTCAGAGCCCCCACCTGTTGCTTGACAAAAAAAGCCGTTCGTGTAATGTTCAGGTAGACGTTGACGTGCCTTGCCGTGCGCCGTGGTGCAACAGAACGTGCATGATGTATGGAGTCTGTTGGCGTATCTTTGCCAATTGGTAACCGTGAGTGAGTAATGCTATGACTACCTGCGAAGAAGGAGGTGCTTGCCAACCACTGCTCCACCTGAAATCGTCTTCAGCAACTACTCTGCTAAGGAAGGAGACTTACATGAGAAGATTCCTATCTATCGTTGTTGCAGTCGTTATGCTGGTTGCCGTCTGCTCTCCAGTGCTGACCGCGAACGCTGCTGGTTTCAAAGACGTCGCAGCCTCGTACTGGGCATTTGATGAGATCACCGCCCTGGCCTCGAAGAAAGTGGTTGCCGGTTACGCTGATGGCACCTTCAAGCCCGAGGGCATGGTCACTCGCGAAGAGTTCGCCAAGATGATCGTTGCCGCCAAGGGCCTCGCCCTCGTAAAGCCCGCCAAGCCCACATTCACCGATGTTGCAGCATCCCGGTGGTCATATGGTTACGTCGAAGCCGCCGCCAAGGCCGGCTACATCCAGGGAATCGGCGGTGGCAAGTTTGCACCCGCCGCTCAGATCAAGCGTCAGGACATGGCTGTCCTGCTGGTCCGCGTCCTCGGCATGGCAGCTGAGGCCAATACCATCAAGGAGCCTGTCGCTTTCGCCAACGACGAACCCTCGATCGGCACCTACGCGATTGGCGCCGTCACCATCGCCGTCCGTCCGCGTGTCCAAGTTTTGACATGGGACAAGTCCCGCAACCTGAACCCCACCTTGTCTGCCACCCGTGGCGACTGTGCGTTCGCTATCTACAACACTATAACGCCTCCTGGCAGCGGCAAGAAGACCATTACGCTGGCTGAGGAGAACGCTCCCGAGAACCTGTTTCCGCTCATTTCCGACTCCGCCTACACGCTGAAGGC
>NZ_QXIU01000145.1:16108-17763 GCF_003570935.1 Candidatus Cryosericum odellii | reverse complement strand
AGGTAACTGGGGCCGGTCTGGTTCCTGCCGTCTTGGGTGTTTTTACCTCCGGGTCTTGTCCCCGAGGGTTTTCGTTGTGACCATCAGGTGAGGAAAATCGATTCTATGACATGTATGAGCGTTTGTCCGGGGCACGATGCTTTGGTCATAGCCGGAGCGAAAGACTCACCGTCACAATCTTTAGGTCCGTACCTGCTTCAACCGGCGATGCGAAACCAGTGGAAGACGACTAGCTTGTAAAAGTCGAGCGCGACACTGTACAACACGATGCCCAGGAGCATGACTGCTAGAACGTTCAGTGGCAGTGGCACCATGAGAATTCCACGTGAAGCCATGAACCCAATCACCAGCAGGTCCCCCAGCGTGCTCAGGATAAGCGCCCGTCCCGGCCGCGATTGCCAGAAGTGGCGACGCTCGCGGACTAGATACACGTTGGCCTGTCCAGTCAGGACCAGCATGACAAAGACCAGAGTCTGCAGGTGCGGCAGGTCATAGTGGAGGATGCTGGTTCCGACGTACAGCGTGCCAAATGCGACTGCCAGCCAGGCGACTGCCAGCAGGAGAGCACTACCGGTCAGCTGCGACACACGCCATCGGTCCGGCAGTTGCGACGCTGTTGCCGTGTCAGAGGCAAGGGACATGGTCACAAAGTCATTGGCGAACAGGAGCAGGAGGATGAGGCGCGGCGACGTTACAAAGTGGCCGGTCAGGAAGAATGCTACGGCGAGAAACAGGGCTATCTGCAGGGTCTTGATGATCTTGTTGAGAGTATAGCTCAGCATGCGCTGATAGATCTGGCGTCCCGTCGTCACAGCCGTAACGATTCCGCTGAGACCGGGGCTGGTCAGGATGGCGCTTGCAGCCGCTCGTGCGACATCCGTCGCATCAGAGACGGCGATGCCTACCTCGGCTTGTTTCAGGGCGGGCGCGTCGTTGACGCCGTCGCCGGTCATGCCGACGATGCTGCCGGCATGTTGAGTGCGCTGAACCAGCGCATACTTGTCTTCCGGAAGGACACCGGCCACGACGTCGCAGTCGAGGCCGCCTGTGCCGGTCGTGTTGTCCCGGAGCGTGACTGCATCACACGTTCGCGTGCCCAGCCCGATCTGTGCGGCGACGGTGCGAGCAGTCTCGGGCGTGTCGCCGGTGACCATGACGACTCTGATGCCAAGGCTCTTGAGATCATGGATCAGCGCAGCCGAGTCACTGCGCGGCGGGTCCTCCAGCGCCAGCAATCCGGCCATGGTCAGATGATCTTCTGAACCGGTCGCCACGGCGAGCACGCGGTTGCCCTTGGCGGCAAGGAGCTCGACGTCTCCTGCAAAGGGCTGACCGTCTGCGGCGAGAGCCTCAATGATCTGAGGAGACCCCTTGACGATGCGCGTGCTGATACCGTCCTGAACGGCAATCGCCTCCGTGCGTTTGGTCGCCGAGTCGAACGGCGTGAAGCTGGAGATGGTGACTGCGCCGGGTGAGATGCCTGACTCTCGTGCGCGTGTGATGATGGCAAGGTCGATGGAGTCCTGCGAACGCTCATCTGAACTCAGCAGGGCCAGGCGGAGAACATCATCCTTCGTCATGCCGGCAGCCGGGACAATATCGACGAGCTTCAGCCGGTTCTCGGTGATTGTTCCTGTCTTGTCACTGAACAGGAC
>NZ_QXIU01000145.1:274-16084 GCF_003570935.1 Candidatus Cryosericum odellii | reverse complement strand
AGCGAAAAGGAGACTGTGTCCAGCAGCGGGATGGCGTGCACCCACGAGTAGACCAGAACGCCGACGACCAGCAGCACATCCAGGGCAAGCAGGTACTTCACAATACCAAGGATGGTTTCCTGCAGATGGCTGGCGGTTTTTGCCGAACCGACCAGTTGGGCAGTCCGCCCGAAATAGGTATGGGTGCCGGTGCCCGTGACTTTGCCGCTTGCCTCGCCGCGCTTCACCACGCTGCCGGCATAGATGCTACTGCTGACGGCCGCATCTACCGGCAGCGATTCACCGGTCAGTGCAGACTGGTCGATAGACAGATTGCCGTCTAACAGCGTAATATCTGCAGGGACCAGATCTCCCATACGGAGGTGGACGATATCGTCGGGCACCACCAGCCGTGAATCCATAGTCTGCCACGTGCCATCGCGCAGGATCCTGACGTGAACCACCAGGCGCTGCTGCAGAAGTCTCAGCGCGTCCTGTGCCCGGTGCTCCTGGACAAAGCTGATGACGGCGTTGAAAACGATGAGCGTGCCGATGATGGTCGCCTGAGTGTAGTGATGCGTAACCAGCTCAAGGATCAGACTGACTTCGAGCATCCAGGGAACAGGACCCCATACCTTACGGAACAGGACCAGCCACGATGGGTCATGGTACTCAGGAATCTCGTTAGGCCCGATCTGTTCAAGTCTTTTCTGTGCTTCTGTGCTTGACAACCCTGGTTCCATGGGTTTCTCCCGTACCTGTGGACTGTTCATTTTGTCGGCGGTCTCCTGCAGGTATGCCAACATGATATACCATTTTGTTCAGCATGTGCGTGAATCGGTGCCTTCGGTACCACGACTACTGAGCTGGACGTAACAGTTTTGCTCCATAGGGCTTTCTCAGCCCGGACCGTCTGGATGTGGTGCTTCATGGAAAAGCATTGGTCGGCACGGAATGTGACAACCATTCCTGGCTATGAGATGCAAGGGCTTCAGTCTGCTCACGGAGGTTGACATTCAAACGAAATGAATATATATTCATATCGTACAAGGAGATGATATGCCAGGACGACAGGTTGCTCGCAGGTGCGGTACATATGACCGAGCACGGCCCTTCTGTCCAGAGGCTGCAGGGACGTTGCACGTCCTTGGGGCCGACGAAATGGAGGTGTTGTGTCTCAGCGATCTGCTGGACTTGGACCAGACGGAAGCGGCACACCGCATGGACATCTCCCAGAGTACGTTCCATCGTATCCTTGTGGGCGCCCGCCACAAGGTCGCTGCATCGCTCGTCGGCGGTTATCCGTTGACGGTCGCAAGGGCGTGGGACGCGGATATGAACGGCGTACGAGTCAAGAGACACCAGGAGAATCACACAGGAGGTATCAGCATGACAACTCGTATTGCACTACCGACCGACGATGGCACGGCACTGTGTCAGCACTTCGGCCGTGCTCACTACTACAAGATCGTCGAGATCACGGACGGCAAGGTAACTTCATCAGAATTGCGTGACAAGTTCGCGCATGTTCATGGTGAGGAAAACCATGGAGAATCCGATGTGAGTCACGAAGAGGTGCACGGCCGCATGGCCGACGCAGCTCATGGGTGCGACACCATCATTGCTGGCGGAATGGGGATGGGTGCCATGAACGCACTCACTGCTGCAGGCTACGCCGTGATGCAGACGGACATGAATAATCTGGACGAGATTGTCGAGGCCTACCGCGCAGGGACATTTGTCAACTTGGCTGGAAAGGTATCCTGCCATCACGAAGGAGAGGGACATGGCACCTGCTGAAAATGAACAGAACATGACCTCACAGGTCAATCACGTGCGGCACATGCTCGCGGTCGCCAGCGGCAAGGGCGGCGTGGGCAAGTCCCTGGTGTCCGCCATGGCGGCGGTCGAACTGGCACGCCGCGGACTGAAGGTAGGTATCATGGATGCGGACATCACGGGCCCATCGATCCCGCGCCTGTTCGGCGTGACCGCGCGACCCAAGTCTTCGATGGTCGGGATCATCCCGCCCGAGACGGCGACCGGTGTCAAGATCATCTCCATGAACCTGTTTCTGGACAATGCCGGCCAGCCGGTTATCTGGCGCGGCCCGCTGCTCACATCCGCCATCAAGCAGTTCTGGACTGACGTGGCGTGGGGAGATCTGGACGTTCTCATCGTGGACCTGCCACCGGGAACAGCTGACGTCCCCCTGACAGCGTTCCAATCCCTGCCTGTCGACGGCATCCTCATGGTCACGACGCCGCAGGAGCTTGCGAGCATGATCGTCGAGAAGGCTGCAGGCCTGGCGAAGCAGATGAACAAGCGGATTCTGGGCATCGTCGAGAACATGGCGATGGTCACATGTCCTCACTGTGGTGAATCATTTGAGTTGTTTGGACCCAGTCACGCCGAGGAACTGGCAGACCATATCGGTGCTCCCGTCCTTGCACGGCTGCCCATCGAGTCCACGGTGGCCGCTCTTGCTGACACGGGACATGTGGAGGACGTGCAGATGGCAGCCTTCGCACCCGTCACCGAGGCTCTGGCGGAGTATATTACCACCCCGTCCACGGTCTTTGCCGCTCCGAATCCTGCACCTTCTCCCAAGGCGTCATAAATGCCGTGTTCCAGCGACGGCTGACGTCAGCCAGATATCATCTGATAGAGAAACAGCACAAGCCCCTTCGCAGCATGTGAGTCAGATCCCCAGGTTTATCGCCCGAGGATCTCTTTGTGTCTGCAAGCACGCCATTGCATCGTTGGTCGGCGTCTTGCTCTGGCCTGGCAGGCCGAATGCGGCTAGACTGATTGGTATGAATCTGTTCTGTGATGAGGAGGTTCGATGAGCGGCGAAATCGTGCGTGTCGGGATGATCATGTGCAACAGGTACCATACATGTGCAGGAGGGAAGTGCTTCAGGGCCATGAAGAACCGCGAGGGGGCTTTCAGTATCTACGCGGGAAAGGAAGTAGAGCTCGTCGGCTGTACTACGTGCGGCGGGTGCCCCGGGGGGAATATCGAATACGCTCCCGCCGAGATGAAGAAAAACGGGGTGACGGTCATCCATCTGGCCACGGGGATGCTTGTCGGTTACCCACCCTGCACGCGGATCGACTATTTCCGACGGTTCATCGAGGAGCAATATGGCATCCCTGTCGTCGTCGGAACTCACCCCATCCCTCAGAAGTATTTCAAGATCCATGACGCTTTGGGTTCGTGGAAGTCGCCCATATGGCAGGAGCTGATCCAGCCCACGCTTGCTACCGAGGATATCCGTCTGGCATACGACTAGACTGCATTGTGAAGACCATTGTACCAGGTACAATGGTCTTCACAATTAGTGAGCGCTAGGAGACCGGCAGAATGATGGAGAACGTACTCCCCTTGCCGACCTCGCTGGTGACGGCGACACGGCCGTGCATGGCTTCTACCGCGTTGTGGACGATGGCCAGGCCCAGGCCGCTCCCTCCCGACTCGCGGCTGCGGCTGGGGTCGATGCGGGTGAAACGGTCCCAGATGTGGGGCAGCGCCTCGGGCGGCATGCCGGATCCCTGGTCGGTGATGGCGATGGTCACCCTGTCTTCGGTTTGCTGAGCAGTGATGGCGACGGTTGTCCCTGCGGGCGCATAGTGGATAGCGTTCTCCACCAAGTTGTCCAAGGCGACGGTCAGCAACTCGCGATTAGTCTCCAGGACCATGTCTGCTTCAGGCGTCTGCAGTGTCACCGCCTTCGCACTTAGGGTCTCGGCATGGGCGTTGTGCAGGTCTGTCCAGATCTCCTGCAGTTGGACAGGCCCAAGTGGAGCGGACTGCTCGCGGTCCAGTCGTGCCAGCAGGAGCAGCGACTCGGAGAGGTGAGTGGAGCGCTCGGCCTGTGACGCGATGGCCGCAAGATGCCTGCGGAATTCCTCAGGCTTCTGGTCCTGGTTGAGGGCGACCTGCGCGTTGAGGCGGATGGAGCTGAGTGGTGTGCGGAGTTCGTGCCCGGCGTCCCCCGTGAATTCCTCCAGCCGGCGCATGGACTCGGCGATCGGGTGCAGGGCGAGGCTGGCCGCGATGAGACCTGCTAGGACAATGAACAGGAAGGCGACTGGTCCAGCCCACACGGCAGCCTTCCACAGCTCCAGCATGTCCTGCTGGATAGACCGTGTGGTCGTTCCCAGGAGTACTGTATACACAGTTCCATCCTTGAGCCGATTGCTGACCGTTATGACCCGGACACGTATGTTCTCGCCCTGTGGCACGGCGTAGTCGGTCCGGTTGGGCACGATGCAGTACTGAGGAACGGAGGCACCTGTCATCGGCTGGAGCAGCGGGTACTGCGGGTTGATGTTGATACCAATCCGGGTGCCCCCGGTGGCTGCTCCCGAGGTCTTTAACGAGAATACCAGCCCTGTCTGGGTGATGTCCAGCTGGTCGGCAAAGTCAACCGCCTTGGTCGCCACGGTTGTAGGTTCCAGGCTGCCAAGGGTCCCCTGAAACTGTGCGGCGTCGCGCTGGAGCATCTGATCCAGGCGCCCCAAGGAGGCAGCCTCATATGTCTGCACAAACCAGCTGACAGCAGGGAGCAGCGCTAGACAGACGATGAGGATCGTGAACACGGTCTGGCGAACGATGGCATGCTGGAGCGTCTCCTCCGATGAGAGGACAGCGTGTTCTGTGCGATGTCCCAGTAGGTATCCCAAGGCGAACAGGACTGCCAGCACTGAAGGAATCACCCACAGGATGATGCGGCGCAGGCGGATGACCTGCCAATAGTCTGGTTCAGGGATGGCCATCTCGACGCGCACCTTCCCGCTTGTCGCGGCGGTGACATAGACGGACCGTGCTGCGCCACCCGTGACAGGAGACAGAGTCCGCCACTCCCCCGCGTCGCCCGGTTTGACATACGAGCCAGGGCCATAGCCTGTGCCTACACTGCTAAGCAGCCTTCCGTTCACGAGCACGCAGAAGGAAGATGCTGGGTACTCCATGGAGTGAACAGCATGCAGCCAGGCTGCGGATATGTGAACACCTGTCCCTGCACTGGAAACTGTGGAAGCTGAGGTCGTCGCAACCAGATCAGCCCCTCTCGCGAACTCTGCTCGAGCAGTGGAACGAGTCTGACGCATCAAGAGCCATGTCATCGGCACAGCGACCAGCAGGCCGATAAGCGCAAGGGTCAGGCCATGTTGCACCGGGGTCCATGAGGAACCGGCGCGTCGCGGATGGCTGCCGGCCGGGAGAAGTACGCCGATGAGGCACATGGCTGCCAGGCAGACACACACCCATATGGCGACCATGAACGATACTGAGGCCCTGGCTTGTGCAGCCGTCGGTCCAGCGCTTCCCACCGTGAGCCTGACCCAGGTGCTGCCCATACTGGCCGTCATGGCAGTGATATACAGGGGCTGGATCAGGTCTGGTGTCCCTACTGGTGACAGGGACATGCGGTAGGTCCAAGAGGCATCAGTCGACCACAGGTCCAGATTCTCGAGACCATAGTCGGTCCCAGCCAGCACGTCGACGTTCCCTCCGATAACATGGGCACGGATGAATCCCCGTTTTCCCAGGGCGGACAGCTGGTCGGTGACAGCGCTCCGGATGGATGCTTCGGTCACGTCGCTCTGCAGCCTGGTGATACGTTCGGTAATAGTTGTAGTGACCTCTGCTACCGTGATTTCCTGCGTATCCGGGTCGGCAGCACTGTTCGTTGCACGGCGCATGAGACCCCCCAAGACGATCGCGGTGATGAACAGCAGAACTGCAGCCACAATCAGACGAGAGCGCGTTCCTGTAAGCTTATGAGTCATGTCCGTCTCCCTTGTCTGGCAGGCCGCCGGACGTTATCGTCGAAGAGCCCTCTTTCTGTTACGGCGGCCTACCTGTATACCATAACAGGTCTGCGTTAAGACAACGTTAACTGTATTGAGGTGTTGTGTCCAGAGACGTCTGTGTCTTAACGTTGCGTTAACGGTGTTGTGTCATACTACTATATAGGGAAGGTCGCCGGCAAATGGAGGTGGTTTGAGAATGGATATGCCCGTGAGCAAATGGAAACTGTGGGCTGATGTCATTATTGGCTGGCTGCTGATCGCGACAGTCGTTGTGTTCATCAAGGTTGCCATTCCTCGACTGCAGAAGCGTGCGCTCAGCAATGACCCCCGAGTGCCTGCCGGAGTGCAGTGGACAGCACTGGGCAACATCTGGGGCGGCGACGTGTCAGCGCTGACGTCGTCGGCCGACGGACGCCTGTATGCTGGCATGGCGAGCGGTGCAATCTACCGTTCTCTGGACGGCATGAGCTGGAAACTCCTCTCCAGGACGAAGTCCGGACAGGGTGTGATGGCGTTGACGGCGACATCTGGGCCGATGACGGTGATTGTCCGGGCGGTCGAGCGCGAGGGCCTGCAGGTGAGCGATGACGACGGTCAGACATGGCGGCAGTCCGGCCGCGGCTTCGGTGACGATACAGTCACAGCACTGGGGCAGGCGGGGGATGGAGCCCTCCTGTACATGGCGACCGCCAACCACGGCGTCTACGTGTCTCGAGACCTTGGTAGACGCTGGCGAACGGCGAACACGGGCTTACCGACCCTCAGCATCAGTTGCCTGCTGGCGACGACGGCTGGCGGTGATCGGTTGTTTGCTGGCACCTACGACCAGGGTGTCTTTGTTGCAGATACGGCGACGCTCACGTGGAAGGCATGCGGACGTGACGGTCTCCCTCAGGCAGCGTCAGTCACCGCTCTGGCGTGGGATGCATCGCGACCAGACACGATTGCAGCTGTGATCAGCCATACGAACGTCTACATCAGCACGGGTGGAGGAGCGACGTGGACATCAGCGGCAGAACTCCCGCAGGGTTCTGGTGATGTGTCTGCCATGAGCGTGATTGTGCGGCCATCGTGGCAGCTGGTCGTCGGCACAAGCTCTGGGAGCGTGTATGTGGCAGCCGACCCATTGAAGGGGTGGCAGGTCGCGTCGCCCGCCATGCGCGGGTTTGGGATCCGCACGCTGTGTCGATGGACGGATAGGACCCTCATTGCCGGAACGTCAGGAGGAGTATTCGAGGCGGACGCTGCGTTATGGAAGTGGACCGACGTCAGTACAGGGATCCAGGAGACCGAGATCACCTGCGTCGTACCCGACATCAGAATTCTATCACGGCTGTATGTCGGGACGACGGGTGGCATGTATGTCTCGCACGATGGAGGCACTACCTGGGGCCGGACAGCAACGGAACTGGATTCGCAGGACATAGCCGTGATCCGTGCAGGAACGCCGATGCTGGCAGGTACGGTGCGAGAGGGACTCTGGATGTCGACGGATGGCGCGCGGTGGAGTCGTGTAGCAGCAAAGGAGATCAGTGATGACGTGCTGGCATTGGTGCCGTATGGATCGGAGTCCGGGGTAGTGCTTGCCGGGACATCCCTTGGTGTCTGGCGGGTCGATCTCGTGAAGGGGACAGCGACCGACAGCAGCCTGGGACTGAAACCCAAGGGATCTGCGCCGCAGCAAGTAGCCTACGTTGAGGTCACAGCGTTGGCGACTGACCCCACTGACGGCCAGCATCTCCTTGCCATTGTCAGCGGAGACGGCTTGTGGGAATCAGCCAACGGTGGGCTACTGTGGAAGGGCGTCCAGATCACAGACCGCCCGATGCTGGGCAGTTCCGCCGACCTCAGCTGGCTGTCCAGTGTGTTCATCGAGTCGTCATCGAAAATGTACGTCGGTTCAATGGCTCGGGGTATCTGGAGCGGTGCGCCGGGTAGTGTCTGGACACCGATCAACAAGGGGTTGTCGAGGATCGGCGTCTACTACGGATCTGTCCAGGCGCTGGCGAAGGATGGGACAGGGCGCCTGTTTGCCGGCACGTCGAGGGGTGGTGTCTTCGTGTTGCTGCCGGGTGAGACTCGGTGGCTGCGGATGAGTCGCGGGTTATCGTCGCTTGGCGGGCAGACGTTGACGGTAGGCACGGATCCAGGGGTGTTGTACTGCGCCATGGATAGCATGGTATACCAGTGCAGGATTCCGTGAAGAGAGTTACGGCGGGTGCCTACTCCTGCTGTGGCTCCTTCCCGGGTTGTTCCAGGATACCATAGCCGCGTCCCCGTTCTGTCGTGATGAGCGGGGCGTGCGGATCGGTGTCCATCTTCGCACGGACGTACCGAACGTGTGTCCGCAGGGTGTCGGACCACAGTGAGGTCTGCTCGCCCCACAGGTGATCCTCGAGTTCCTCGCGGGGGACGATTCGTCCCTGGTTGCGCAGGAGGTACTCCAGCAATTGCTCTTCCTTGGGGCTCAGGATTACCGGCTGTCCCGCTACCGTGCAGACATGCGACGCCACATCCAGCACGACCTGCCCCGCAGTCAGAATAGTTGTCTTTGCGTCGTTGCGTCGTCGAAGCAACGCACGCACACGAGCCAGCAGTTCGCTCAGGTCGAACGGCTTCGTGAGGTAGTCATCGGCGCGCCGGTGTCGAGCCCCGTCACTTTGTCGGTCGTCATGCTGCGTGCCGTCAGTATCAGCACAGGCATTGTGTATCCTTCAGCCCGAATGGTCCGCAGGAATGTCACCCCATCCATGTGCGGCATCATCAGGTCCAGGAGGATGAGGTCATATGCCTGTTCGACGTGCGCCTTCCCTAGTGCGTCCTGTCCATCGGTAGCGGTGTCGACGGTGAGTCGCTCGTGCGTTAGCGCATCGGAAAGCGCAGACAGCATCGTTGGTTCGTCTTCTACCACCAGTACTCTCATCGTCGCTCTCCTCCTTTCTCAGAATGTCGCAGGTTTCTCTGCGCACCACGATGCTAACAGCATAGCGTTAACCCATCGTTAAGTGGAGACCTGCCGGTTGCGCTTCCATGACATGAGGGCACAATACTCGCATGGAAAATGTGGGAACTCTGGATCGGGGAGTACTTGACTGTGACAGCTTAAATGTGAAGACCATTGTGCCTGGTACTATGGGTGTTCACAATTCATGAGCGTGAAGAAGCCGGAAGGGGAACAGCGCACAAGCCCCGTCGCGGGCGCGTATATGCTGGTGCGATCGCGTCGCCGGACTGTCGGGCTGGAGGTTCGGCCGGATGCCACGCTGGTGGTGCGGGCACCCACACGGACGCCGGTGTGGTACGTGGAATCTCTGCTGCGCGAGAAGGCAGGGTGGATTGAGGACAAGCTTGCGAAGGCGCGCAGCCACGTGTCCCTGTTGCCGCGACACGACTTCCTGACGGGAGAACGCTTCCCGTACCTGGGACGAGAATGGCCATTCGTAGTTGTCGCTTTCCAGAAAACGCCGCTGACCTTCGACGAGAAGACAGGGTTCAGCCTGGACATGGCGACGTTCGACCGAGGAGAAGTAGTCTTCGAGGAGTGGTACCGAGCCCGGGCACGCGAGCTTCTTGCTGAGCGCGTCCATCACTACGCGCCTCAGGTCGGCGTGAGCGTTCCCCAGCTGCGTATCACAGGCGCCGAGCGGCGTTGGGGCTCATGCAGTACGAGCGGTACCGTCAGCTTCGCATGGCGCCTGATCATGGCTCCCATGGATGTGGTCGACTATGTCGTCGTGCACGAGCTGGCTCATCGGCGCGAGATGAACCATTCTGTGCGGTTCTGGGCGGTCGTCGCATCCGTCCTGCCGGACTACGATACACGCAGGCGCTGGCTGAAAGAGCACGGGGGGATGTTGACGATCTAGGATGGAGAAGTGGGGCTTACCGGTGGAGGACCCACCAGACGTCGCGGCCGGTGAAGCCGCAACGACGGAAGAGATGGTTGGGTTCACACGGGTTCTTCACCTGACCGGCAACCGTGGTGAACGCGACTTTCTGCTCCAGACGATAGACAAGCTCCTGGACGAGCATGGTTCCCAGTCCGAGACTGCGGAACGCAGGCAGGACCTGAATCCATTCGAGGGACCCTTCTCCAGTGTCCTTGTCAGTCTCGGCGATGCCCAGAGCGACAGGGCGCTTCTGTTTGCGGTCGATGATCCACAGCCAGGCGTGCGAGGCGAAGACCGGACGCTTCGTCCATGTCGCGATCTCATCAGTGCCCGGCGTAGGGGTGTCATAGCAGGCGTGCAGGATGGTGGCCACGAGTGGAAGTTCAGTTGTCGTGTCGACCTCACGGATAGTGTAGCCCGGGACCGTGGCGTGCAGCGGTAGTTCGCTGCCAGTGTGGACAAGACGAAAGAAGGCTTCCTTGCGGTCGAACCATGGGGCAAGTGGAGCCACGAAGTCGTTGTGGATGTACACGGTGGGTACCCCGTCCAGCTTGACCGACGCAGCTTTCAGGGGGTCCTGCGTCCGCGTCCCATAGATGAGCAGCTTTCCGGGTTCTCGCAGCTCGACGCCTGTCACTGAGCCGGTGTCATCAATGAACCGGCACTCCAGGGACTGCAGGCGCGCGATGGTCTTCCATAGTGCATTTGGCAGGATGCGTGACGGATCCTTGCGGTACAGGGCGCGAAGTGCCGCCTCGTCGGATGACGTGTCTCTGGGAGGGGCTATGACTATTGCTTTTCGTCGGGGCATAGGGGCAGGATAGCGCTCCCATGTCGCACGTCAACCGTTATGGCCTCGTTGTTGGTCATGTGTCAGCGTGCCGGGGGCTGTCATCTTTGAAGAGAGATTCTCAATTGTCCGTTTTTTCTTTACGGCTTCTTCACGGGAGGGGCCGTACAGTTACGCCAGGAAGTTCAGAAGAGCTTCCAATAATCTTGGCACACAGGAGGTGCTAGATGAAACAGAGAATTGTGGTTAGTGTAGTACTGGCAGGTTTGATGGTCGCAAGCGCAGTCCTTCTTGTTGGAAACCATAAAGTATTTGCAGCGGGCACCGCTGCTGTTCCTTCGCAGGTGACGGCTGCGGCAACTGCAACCGATACTGAGACTGCTGACAGCAATGTTCAGGAGCCGAGCTACACCGGAAGCATCAAGGTGGCTGATACCGCCGCTGCGAATGAGGCGGGCGAAAGTGCCGCTCTTCAGGGAAGTGCGAAGATTTCGCAGGCTGACGCAGAGAAGGCTGCGCTGGCAAAGGTTCCCGGAACGCTGGTTCAGACAACGCTCGAGAATGAAAATGGGTATCTTGTGTACAGCGTCACCATCAAGAATGCACAGGGTGCACTCAGCGACGTCAAGGTCGATGCTGGAACAGGATCGGTTCTTACTGTCGAGGCTTCGGACGGTACCGAGAAGGCAAGCACGGAAGCTGGTGGTGAGAAGGCTTCGACTGCTCCTGACACAGATACGGTTCAGGAAGAAGTTCAGTCTGGAAACTAAGTAGCGGACAGGTTGACAGGAAAGACTCCGGGCGAAACCCCGGAGTCTTGTTGTCTCGCGATGATATGATGGGTTTTCTGGGTACAATGCTCTCAGGAAGAAGATCGGTTGCTTGTAGTGAATGCAGTCAGCCACGCTGAGGAGTGCCATGCGAATACTGGTCGTTGAGGACGAACGCTCATTATCTGACGCAATCTGCGAAGGGTTGAGGGACAACTTCTTCGCCGTGGACCAGGCATTTGATGGGCGGGAAGCTTTGAGCAAGATCGAGATTGAGTTGTACTACGACCTGATCATCCTCGACATCATGCTGTCGAGGCTCGACGGGATCGCATTGCTGAAGGAACTGCGGAAGCGGGGACACAAGATGGCAGTGCTGATGCTGACTGCAAGAAGTGGTGTTGATGACAAGGTCGAAAGCTTTACGGGTGGGGCGGACGATTACCTCACAAAGCCCTTTGACTTCCGCGAGCTGCTTGCACGCGTGCATGCGCTGCTGAGGCGGGACAAGGAGACAAAAACCTCTGTCATTGTCATCCGAGACCTCCTGATCGATACGTCGACTAACACTGTCTTGAGGGGTAGCGCAGCAATCGAGCTGACAAAGAAGGAATTCCAGATACTTGTTTATCTGGCACTCAACAGGGGAAGGATTGTCCCGAAGGAAGAACTGGAGAACCACCTCTGGGACGAGCACGCAAGCTTGTGGTCTGACACACTCAGGACACATATCAAGAACCTGCGAAAGAAGATCGACAGCGGAAGCAGCAAGAATCTCATCAGGACGCTGCGAGGAATAGGCTATGAGATTGACGCAGATTGAGAGGAAGGTCAGAAAGGAAAAGACCAGGCTTTCCGTACGGTACACGGTCATTACGCTGGCCATCGTCGTGCTCCTGATGGCCTCGTTCTATCTGATCTACTCCAGGAGCATCCATGACAGTTTTGATGCGAGCATTGCCCAGCGGGCAGCCTCGATCGCTGGAGTCCTGTCCACCAAGGAAGAGTTGACCGTGGAGACCCTGAAATCGATGAATCTGTCCCAGAACCCTTTTCAGACGAGCAATGAGATCATTGAGATCAGCGATGCCAAAGGGACAATCCTCTTTTCATCCTCGGATGCAGCTTCCGTGAAGATCGTCATCAAGTCCGGGTCATTCTCGTCTGGGGCATATCCTGAGGATGTGAACAACCAGATAGTGCTCACGAAGATGAGGGCCTACACGTCTCCGGTTGAGCAGCGCCCGTATTATGTTACCGTTGCGAGGACATACGATGACGTTGATGGTGTCCTCCGAAGCATTATTGCCTCGTTCCTGGTCATCATTCCCTTTGTCGTTGTCATCACAGGGCTTGTCTCGTTCAAACTCGCCAGTCTCGCCATCAGTCCCATCGAGGAATCGTACAGGGAGTTGAAGCAGTTCACGGAAGATGCGTCCCATGAGCTCAAGACACCACTTGCCGCTATCAAGGCGAACATAGACGTGGCGCTCTCAAAAGACGTCGATGAGACGCAGTACTACAGGAAGAAACTGTCGGTCATCAATCAATCTGTCAACAGGATGGTGAATATCACTGCAAGCATGCTGTACCTGTCAAAGCTGGACTCTCAGGGCATCGAAGCCAGGAGAGAAAAGGTAGACGTACATGCACTGCTTGAAGAGGCGAGAGAACGGTTCGCTGACGCTGCACAGAATAGAACGATTGAAGTCGGGGTGGCAGACGGCGAGAACCTGGAAGTCCTAACCAGCAGAGAAGTGCTGGAAGAAATCGTTGATATCATTGTCGAGAACGCTGTGAATTTCAACCGACCTGGTGGAAAGGTGACACTGGCCGCCTGTTCAGCTAGGGGCGTCGTCGAAATATCCATCGCGGACACTGGCATCGGTATTGCCAAGGAAGATGTGCCTCGCATCTTCGACCGATTCTATCGAGCGGAGAAGTCTCGTTCGAGAGAAACAGGAGGCACGGGCCTGGGGCTGGCAATTGCACATGACCTTGCTGCGTTGATAGGAGCGAGCATTAAAATAGAAAGTCAGGAAGGAGTGGGTTCAGTCTTCACGATACTTGTCAGCGAAAATTCCACGAAATTGCAGTAAAGGTCGGAGAAAGCCTGCATCTCTGCTGGAACAGCGGTACGACTTGCCAGATTCGTCATGCCCCCGAGTATTTGAGTTTGATACGAGGGGCGCTTCTCCGCGCAGTCGGGGACTCGTTCGCCGAACAGTGAGTCAGTTGTTCAGCAGGTCCTTGGCCCAGCGGAGCAGGTCGGTGGCACACTGTTCCTTGTCCATCTTGAGCGGCATCTTGAAGCCGATGTGGCCGACAACTGTGGCTCCTGGCACCAGCGAAGTCAAGATTTGATAAGTCTTTCCCTCGTTACCGCCGTAGCTGGTGAAGAAAGCTACTCTCTTTCCCTTGAAGTCGACATTCTTCAGGAACGTGCGTACAGCCGGGGTCGGGTGACTGTTCCATACGGGCGTCCCGACGAAGATGAGGTCATAGAGCGCGGCATCGTGCGCAAGCGGACGGAGTGGGGGCGTCGCGCCGATGGCAGCCAGAAGCCCGCCGGTGAAGTACTTCATGAACCCGTGTGTCGGATGTGGTTTGACCAGCTCCAGCTCCATGGAGTCCATCACGAGCTCCTTGGCAAGCGTCCGGGCCAGAAACCGGACATCACCGTCCAGTGAATAGAACACTACCAGTGCATTGGGCATTGTCCACCTCCCTTTAATGCCAGACTAGGTCTGTGTACTCATGTGTCAAGTGAAACCCTCTTAATGGTATAATGGCGGGGTCAGGAACGGTCGGGAGGACAGCCGGACGGTGCTCCGGTCTATCCTCCGCTGCTGGAACTACTTGTGGATGCCGGTCGGCTTCTTTCCCAGCGAAGCGCAGTAGATGACAAACTGCTGCTCGGGGTCGAAGCCGAGGTAGGCGTTGAATTCGTCATCGAAGAATGCGTTGATGCCACAGACGCCGCAGTCGATAGGTTCAGCAGCCAGGTACAGGTTCTGGCAGACATGGCCTGCGTCGAGGAACAAGCCACGATAGGCGCGCTGGCGGTAGCGCCAGATCATGCGGTACGGTACGGCTGTCCAGATAAATGTGACCGCGCTCAGCTCGACCATTTTCTGGTCGCCGCACAGATGTCTGACGTCCTGCAACGTCTGTGTTCCGGCCTTGACAAGTTGCAGCTTGTGCTCGATTGCGAGGAATCGGTAGATCCCTGGCTGGAGTCCTGTGACTGCCCGGACCATGAGATAGGTCTCAAAGGCGTGGCGGGCGCCGCCCGACGGGACGGTGCGCAGAGTACACGGACGCGCTGTGACGGCCTTGACGCCCTGCGTGCACCACAGGAGGAAGGAGAGCTCTTCCAGCGTCAGTGCTTCGTCGCGGTACAGGCGGATACTGTGACGCCGGTCGATTGCGGTCCGAAGGTCAATAGACGGGATGACCAGGGTTTTCGGGTCTGGCAGGTCGATGATGGGCATACTGTCATCGAATGGCAATTCAAGGGGCGGTTGTGGAAGTCCTTTTTGCTGATCTGAAGGTTCGTCCGACATGTCGGACGCGTAACGTGTGGAGTGCAGAAACTGCTGTTCAATTTCCATGGTTCACCTCGGCATCGTGGTATGCTTTCAGTGTAACCGCCCTCGAATTGTTTGCAATCCGAACGGATATGACGGCATACGCGGCGTAATTATCTGTTCCCCGTTCGTGTTGTTTTTATGGAGAGACGGAGCTCTGATAGAAGGGGGAAAGCGATGAAACACGTTGGTCGCATCCTGACAGTTGTTTTGGTCGTGTTTGTCGTGGCTGTGTTCTGGTATGCCCGCACAGGTGAGGCCGTTGTCATGCGGCGTGTCTTCACCAATGCTGCAAGCATCGCCAAGGGAACGATCTGGGTGCGATCGGACAAGGGGCATTTTGGGGGACCCGTCACAGTCATTGCCAGCCTGTCTTCTGACGGGGCGGTCGTCTACGCCGGCATGGACACAAAGGGCGTGTATGTCTCGCAGGACGGCGTCTGAACAGTGGTCTGCCGGACCTCGACGTACGGTGTATTATTGTGGCAGGGGAGAGCGGTCTGCCTACGACGACGTCGTGGGCTTATCTTATCGAACGTCGTCGCGTGGAATTCCGTGATGGGGTCTCAAACGGCCTGCTGGTCGACGCCTTAGTACAAGGCCTCGAACTCTCTCCTGAACTTCACCAAGTTGGTGCTGTCCGGGCTTGTGTCCGCCTGCATGCGTGCCGTCGCGGCGAGGATGTTTCTGGGAGATTCTAAAAAACTTGACATTAATTTGCAACGTGCTATTAGAAATAGTCAGAGTCAATCAGAGGCAAAAAGGGGGTGGGAGAAGGTCTGAATATTGCCTATGGTTTTGTTGATACAGACAAGAGGAGGTTAAGGCACGATTTACGGGAGGTAACAGGATGAGAAAGGCACTGAGTATACTACTCGTTATGGCATTGCTTGCCGGAGTTCTTGGATTTGCTCCTGCTGTAAGAGCAAGCCAGGCTGTTGTCGTTCAGATGACGATTGGATCTACAAAAGC
>NZ_QXIU01000145.1:0-162 GCF_003570935.1 Candidatus Cryosericum odellii | reverse complement strand
GGTCGCCTGGAACGCTACTACAAGGATGGTTACAGTCACTATGGCTGCAACACTGGATGTTGGTATCGTTCTTCCGACCAAAGACGAGCCGAGATGGCTACAGGACCAGACTCGCTTCAATACTGCCCTCAAGACTGCTGGCTACGACGCTGAGATTCTCTT
>NZ_QXIU01000144.1 GCF_003570935.1 Candidatus Cryosericum odellii | reverse complement strand
CCGACACGCGGCATCGACATCAACACGAAGCAGATGATCTACCGATTCATCAACGACCTCGCCAGGCAGGGCAAGTCCTGCATTGTCATCTCCTCCGAGCTTCCCGAAATCGTTGGCATGTGCGATCACGTTGCTGTCATGCGTGGTGGCCAGCTAGCCGGATTCGTCCAGGGGAAGGACGTCAACGAGGAAGACATCATGTTCCTGGCAACAGGTCTCAAGAAAGGAGTCCCCGCCCATGCCTGCTAAGGTTTCACTCAAGGACCGCATCAGCAATTTCAACATCGAGAAGTACGGGCCGTTTGTGGCTCTGACCGTCCTGCTGCTGATCATGCTCGTCCTCCAGCCGGAGTTCTTCAAGATCAACAACGTCGTGAACGTGCTCAAACAGGTGTCCTACATGGGCTGTATCGCCGTGGGCATGACGTTTGTCATCATCACTGGCGGCATCGACCTCTCTGTAGGCTCGATGGCGGCGATGACCGGAGGCCTCATGCTGGTGACCACGAACCACTTCAAGGGTTCCGTACCGTCTATCATCCTGGCCCTCGTCGCCGGATGCGCTCTGGCAGTTGCCTGTGGATGGGCTGTCGGTACCCTGACCACCAAAGGACGCATCGCACCATTCATTGTGACCCTTGGCACCGGAGCCATTTACCGCTCCGTCGTCCTCCAGGCGGCGAATGGAGGCGAGTTCCGGGGCGCGACCGACACCTACCCGGTCATCGGGCAAGGCTCGTTCCTGGGGATCCCATATGCCATCTTCGTCTTCCTTGTCTTCGCCGTCGTCTGTCACATTATCCTCAACAACACCCGCCTTGGCCGCTACATGTATGCGGTCGGCTCCAACGAGGACGTGGCGCGCTACTCGGCCATCAAGACGGACCGCATCAAGATCATCGCGTACATGATCCTCGGGTTTGGTGTGTTTCTCATGGCGCTGATGTTTAGCTCGCGCATCAACGCCGTCAGCAGCTCCAACTTCGGTGCGGGGCTCGAACTCGACGCCATTGCCGCGGTCGTCATTGGCGGCACGAGCATGAAGGGTGGCCGAGGGTGGATCTGGGGGACGGTTATCGGAGTCATCATTCTCGGCGTCGTCAGCAGCATGCTTAACTGGCTGAACGTCTCCGCATATCTGCAGGGCGCCGTCAAGGGCCTGGTCATTATTGCAGCCGTCCTCGTCCAGCGCGGACGAGGCGAGACGAAGTAGAACCGCAGGGCGTGACGACCTGCTGCAGCGCAAGGGGGTGAGCCGAAGAGCACGTAACGTCATAGTAGCAATAGGTTATATTGGGTAGTCTGAAACAGCGAACCAAGAGGCAGTACGACCATACAACGAGAGAAGAGAGGAGAATCAGACATGTTTAAAAAACAGATTTCCATGCTGCTTGTTGTTCTGCTTGTAGCGGTTTTCGCATTTACCGGCTGCAAGTCCACCGCAGTCACACCTCCTGTCACCACCACGCCGCCTGTTACCACGACCCCCGTCGTGACAACTGATCCGACTATCCCGACCGACACGACTCCCAAGGTTATCGGCGTCTCTGTTCCATCCGCCGACCACGGCTGGACAGGTGGCATTGTATATTACGCCCAGAAGGCTATCGCTGACTGGAAGATAAAGGATCCCAACACCACGTTCAAGCTTGTCCTTGCCGACACAGCTCAGAAGCAGGTTTCTGATGTTGAGGACCTGATGGCACAAGGCATCGACGGCCTCGTCATTCTGCCCTACGATTCCGCCACGCTAACCCCCGTCGTCGGCGAGGTCAAGAAAGCCGGCAAGTACGTCGTGGTCATCGACCGTGGCGTCCTTCCACCCGTGTTCGCCGACGTGTACGTCGCCGGCGACAACTATGCATTCGGCAAGCAGTCCGCCGAGTTCATGGTCAAGAAGCTGAACGGCAAGGGCAACATCCTCATCATGGAAGGCATTCCCTGCCAGGTCAACACCGACCGCGTCACCGGCTTCAAGGATGTCCTGAAGAACTATCCAAACATCAAGATCCTTGCTGATCAGCCTGCCAATTGGTCTCAAGCCACGGGTCTCACCCTCATGGAGAACTGGCTGCAGCAGTTCAAGACGATCAACGCAGTCTGGGCCGGCGATGACGACGTCGCGTTAGGCGCTATCCAGGCCATCAAGGAAGCTAAGCGTGAGACCGAGATGTTCATCGTGCCGGGTGCCGGCATGAAGGATATCATCAAGATGGTCATGGACGGTTCCGACTTCGTTCCGTGCGACGTTACCTATCCAGTTTCCATGGCTGGCACGGCCGTTACTCTTGCCGTCTACGGCGTCCGCAACATGCCCGTTCCTGGCTTCTACCAGTCCACGGTCCCGGCCAAGGTCATCCTGTCGGCCGACCTGATCACGAAGGACAACGCAGCCAAGTACTACGTTCCGGATTCCATCTACTAGAACCTGATACTTACGTTCTCTGCGCTGCTGCCCGGACGGGGGTCCTGTCCGGGCAGTGCCGTTACGGGTCCAGCGACTGCAGCGGTGGTGCTGACTGGTGGGTCGCCAGCGCCGGTACCGATGAGACGTGGAGAATAAACACGGGGGATGCATTGCTTCTCACGACCGACCATCAAGGAGCCACGAGAAGTGTGAGGCTGTTCAATCAGGACAATGCCCCCGTCCATGTTCTGCTGGCAACCATATGGTATGAGTAAGTTCCCCGGTGGACCTTATACTGTCATG
>NZ_QXIU01000143.1:1400-5519 GCF_003570935.1 Candidatus Cryosericum odellii | reverse complement strand
GACCCGGACGAGGTTTCGATGGTCCTTGTCGGCGGTCACGGACCCTTTGCCTGGGGACCGAGCGCTGCAAAAGCAGTGTATAACGGGGCTGTTCTCGAAGAGATTGCCCGAATGGCGGCATTGACTCTCCAGATCAACCCGTCTGCCAAGCCGCTGCCTGACTATATCGTAAACAAGCATTACCAACGGAAGCATGGACCAGATGCGTACTATGGCCAGACCAGCCCTGTTAGTTCAAAGTAAGCATAGCAGCTTACACAGGCTGTTTTCGAGTTTTGTCGCGTGGCAACAAAACTCTTGTGGTACGGCAAGAAACGTACCACAAATAATCAGGGACAAAAAGGAGGTGCGGAAATATTTGATTTTTGCCTGTAATTCTGGGAAGAGGCCGTCATGAACGTCGACAGTCTCATGGAGCTGGGCATTACCGACACTGTTGGCAAAGCGAAAGCTTTGACGGTAAGTCGAGATGTACAAAGGAGAGTAAGATGAAGAAACGAAGCACGCTCGTACTGCTCGTTGTCATGGCCGTGATCATCCCGATGGTCATGCTCACGTCCTGCACACAGAAGGCTGCCACCACCACCCCCCCGGTCACCACCCCTTCCGCCACCACCACGCCCGCCAAGCAGCTGACGTTCGTGATGGTTCCGAAGGGAGTTCATCCGTACTATATCCCATGCTACCAGGGTTTCGTGGATGCCGGCGCCAAATATGGCATCAAGGTTGAAGAGGCCGTCCCGCAGAAATTCGAGGTTCCGCTCCAGGTGCAGGTTATCGAAGACCTGATCGCCCAGAAGGTCGACGGCATCGCGATTTCCGCCAACGACGACGCCGGGCTCGTGCCGGTCATCGCCGAGGCAACCAAGGCAGGAATCAAGGTCATCACCTTTGATGCACCGGCTCCTTCCTCCGCGGCACTCTGCTACATCGGCACCGACAACGAGAGCGCCGGTTCCGCAGCTGCGACAGAAATGGCCAAACTTATGGGCAACAAGGGCAACCTGATCATCCTTCAGGGTGGCCTCGCTGCATCGAACCTGAACCTTCGCACCAAGGGTTTCAAGGAAACAATGGCAAAGATTGCGCCGAATATCAAGATCCTCGACGTCGTTGACGAACAAGGTGACTTAAGCGTCACCCAGACGAAGACAGAAGCGATTCTCGAGGCCTATCCGAAACTGAATGCGATTTTCGCGGTTTCCGCGGAAATCGCCGGCGCCAACAGCGCCGTCAAGGATGCAATCGCCAAGGGGCGCCTGAAACAGGGCCAGGTCATCCTCGGCGGATTCGACGACGTTACAACTACCCTCGATGGAATTAAAGATGGGTCCATCGCGTTCTGCCTCGTCCAGAAGACCTACAAGATGGGTTGGCTCTCCATCGAGAACCTCCTCGCTGCAACGCAAGGCAAGACCCTCCAAAACATCGATACCGGCATGGTCATCGTCACGAAAGCCAACGTCGCCACCTACATGGACGACATGAAGAAAGAGTTCGCCGGGGCAACTACCGGCGGCAGTTAATACGGTAGCGTATCGTCGGCGCGCAGGACGTTGCCTGCGCGCCGACGATACGCGCGGGGACGACGAACACCCGCGTACGCGGAGGATTGCCCGCGCGTCATAACGCGAATGCTTTCCGCCTTCGCGCGACGTATATTCCTTTAGTCAAAAGGAGAAACTACTATGACAAAGAAACAGGCGAGAGGCTGGTCCGTGGTCTCCGCAATCGTCAAACAGCGCGAGTCGGCAATCTTCCTGGCACTTCTCATCATGATTGCGGTCATCCAGATCATGGCTCCAAACTTGCTGAGCGGAAGCAACGTCTATCTCGTTTCCCGCCAGATTGCCCTCGTAGCCATCGTGGCCATTGGCGAGCTCTTTGTCATCCTTACCGGTGGCATCGACCTGTCGGTCGGCGCCACCATGGGTCTCGCCGGCGTCGCATCGGCTGGCGCGATGGTGGCCGGCGTCAATCCATGGCTTGCAATCCTGTTCGGCATGGTCGTCGGCGTCCTCATCGGTATTTTCAACGGCTGGCTCGTTTCGTACGTACTTATCCCCCCCTTCATTGTCACCCTCGGTTCCCAGGAGATCGCCCGAGGAACGATCCTCATTGTCACCAAGGGCTGGCCGATCACAAACATCCCCAAGTCGATCCTGTTCATCGCCCAGGGGGACTTCCTCCATATTCCTGTTCCGGTCTGGATCATGCTCGTTGTTGCTATTATCGCCCAGGTAGTTCTCACAAAGACCTCGTTCGGGCGGCGCATCTACGCCATCGGTGGCAACGAAACGGCGACCTTCCTTTCCGGCGTCAACGTCAAGAAGATCAAATTCTTCCTCTACGTGATCGCCGCCTTCACCGCGAGCATCGTCGGCATCATCCTGGTGGCGCGGTTCGAATCTGCCCAGGCGGACGCGGGGACCGGCTGGGAGATGCAAGCGATCGCCTCGGCCGTCATCGGCGGTACTTCGCTCGCCGGCGGCGCTGGAAGCGTGCTCGGCTGCGTCATCGGTGCCTGCATCATGGGCATCCTCGCCAACGGCCTCGTACTGATGAGAGTCTCGTCCTACTGGCAGACGGCCATCATCGGTGTCGTCATCGTACTCGCGGCCGTACTCGACCATTTCCGGAAGAAGTAGACGGATCCAGCATGGAAAACAAGACTCTGGTAATGAAGGGCATCACGAAGTCGTTCCCCGGCGTCCTTGCCCTCCACGACGTCGATTTCGAGGTCAAACCTGGTGAGGTCGTCGGTCTCATGGGGGAAAACGGCGCGGGGAAATCAACCCTGATGAAGATCCTCACCGGCGTGTACCAGCCAGATTCAGGGACGGTCACCTGGGGCGGAAAGCAGGTATCCTTCACCACGACACGGCAAGCCCAGGCTGCCGGAATCTCTATCATCTTCCAGGAACTCAATAACTGCCCGAACCTGAAACCCCTCGACAACCTCTTCCTGGGGCGTGAGTTGGACAGGAAGAACTCACCCTTCCTCGATCTCAAGATGATGCAGGAGAAGGCGGCCGAGGTCTTCAAATACCTCGATGTCTCTGTCAACATGGACACCGAGGTGAGAAATCTCAGTACGGCCCAGCAGCAGATGATCGAGATCGCAAAGGCCCTCCTCACGAATGCCAGCCTCCTCATCATGGATGAGCCAACCTCTTCCCTCAGCGACCGGGAGGTCACCAAGCTCTTCAGCGTCATCACGGAACTCAAATCCAGGGGCATCTCTGTCATCTTCATCTCACACAAACTGGACGAGGTGTTTGAGATCACCGACCGGATCGTCGTCCTCCGCGACGGCGAGAGCATGGGAGAGCTGGTGACGAAGAACTCGACCCAGAAGCAGCTCATAACGAAGATGGTCGGCCGGGAGATATCGAACTTCTATACCCAGCGGACCTCAAAGGCCGCCGACGAGGTCGTCTTCGAGGCAAAGAACCTCTCCGGTCCTCCTTATGTCGAGGATGTGAGCTTCGCCGTCCACAAGGGTGAGATCGTGGGGCTTGCCGGGCTTATCGGTGCGGGTCGGACAGAAACGGCCCGGCTCATCATCGGCGCCGCTAAGAAGACGAAAGGAGAGATCCTCCTCGACGGAAAACCGGTCGAGATCAGAAGCCCCGAGGAGGCGGTAGCCCACGGGATCGCCTACCTTCCCGAAGACCGAAAAGTCCAGTCCCTCATACTCAACATGACCGTCCGTGACAACCTGACGATGAGTATCCACAAGGTACTTACCAACTGGTTCGGCATCATCAATCGGACCCAGGAGCGGCAGATCACCGACAAGTACATCAAATCGCTCGACATCAAGCTGACGAACCGGGAACAGGTAATCTCCGGCCTCTCCGGTGGAAACCAGCAGAAGGTTGTCATCGCAAAATGGCTTGCGACGGTGCCGAGGCTCCTGATCCTGGACGAACCGACCCGCGGTATTGACGTCCACGCCAAGAGCGAGGTACACCGGATCATCGCAGAACTCGCCGATTCGGGCGTTTCCATCATATTCATTTCGTCTGAACTTCCCGAGATCCTCGAGTTGTCCGATCGGGTCGTCGTCATGCGCGAGGGGAAGGTCTGTACCATCCTCGACCGCAAGGACGCAAC
>NZ_QXIU01000143.1:0-1302 GCF_003570935.1 Candidatus Cryosericum odellii | reverse complement strand
GACGTTGCTATACTGACAGCAAGACTCAGGCAGAGTCTCACTCTGGAATAAAGGAGCTCCTGCGATGATAAACGAAACCAAACACCGTAGTATTCTAGAAAGCATCGCTCACCGTGTGATGCTCGAGCGAGGATTGCTTCCCGACTTCTCGCCCGAGGTACTGGCCGAAGTGGACAAGATCCAGGAACCCGCTCTTGCCGGCGACGCACCCGCGCATGACCTCCGGACCCTGCCGTGGTGCTCCATCGACAACGACGACTCCATGGACCTCGACCAGCTCACGGTCGCGGAAACCATACAGGATGGAACCATCAGGATTCTTGTCGCCGTGGCGAATGTCGATGCTCTTGTCAAGGTTGGGTCCGCGATCGACGACCACGCACACACCAACACCACGTCGGTGTACACCGCTGCCGAGAAGTTCCCCATGCTTCCCGATAAGCTGTCTACCGACCTCACCTCGCTGAACCAGGACCAGGACCGTCTTGTCGTCGTCGTCGACATGGTCGTTGCCGCCGACGGCACCGTGACAGGATCCGACGTGTACGAGGCCATCATCCGCAGTCATGCCAAGTTGGCGTATAACAGCGTAGCAGCATGGCTGGAGCAAACCGGACCAATGCCGCAAGCGGTCGCCGCTGTGCCCGGCCTGGCCGAGAATCTGTCGCTGCAGGACAAGGCTGCCCAACTCCTGAAGGGGCAGCGCCATGTCCTTGGAGCGCTCAGCCTGCAGACCATCGAGGCAAAACCGCTGTTTGAGGGCGACAAGATCACCGGTCTCGAGGTCCAGGAGAAGAACCGCGCCACGGAGCTCATCGAGGACTTCATGATCGCAGCCAACGGCGTTACGGTGCGGTTTCTCACCTCTCACAAGTTTCCGTCGATCCGCCGCGTCGTGCACGTGCCAAAGCGCTGGGACCGCATCGTCGAAATGGCCGCCGAGCATGGATCCAAGCTTCCAGCCGCTCCCGATTCGAAGGCACTCGAGGAATTCCTGACCAGCGCGAAGGCAGCTGATCCGGTGGCGTTCCCGGACCTGTCCCTCACGATCATCAAGCTCCTGGGACCCGGTGAATACGACGCAGAACTTCCAGGAGCAAACGCCGAGGGCCACTTCGGCCTTGCTGTCCGGGACTACACGCATTCCACTGCCCCCAATCGCCGGTATCCGGACCTCATCACCCAGCGCCTGGCGAAAGCGGCGATCGCAAAGAAGCCCGTGCCATACAGCATCGACGAGCTGACAGCCCTTGCGAAGCACTGTACGAATCAGGAAGACGCCGCCAACAAGGTCGAACGGCA
>NZ_QXIU01000142.1 GCF_003570935.1 Candidatus Cryosericum odellii | reverse complement strand
GCACTCCTCCTCGAATCCCGGATCGGAGAACAGTTCGACGCCATCGTCACTGGCGCTGCCGACAAGGGAACGTGGGCACGGCTGCTCAGCGTGCCGGTTGAAGGCAGGGTGGTCAAAGGCTTCGAAGGACTGGATGTCGGCCAGCACACGCGGGTCCAGCTCCTCTCGGTAGACGTCGACAAGGGATTCATCGATCTCAAGAGAGTGAATCACTAGGAGGTCGAGTCACAGGCGAAGCAGCCGAAAGGGGCTGCTTCGCCTGCTTCCCTGATCAGCTCAAGCCGTTCAACGAGTTGGCCGCGCGCACCACATGCTCGGCAAGCACCGAGGACGTGACCGCCCCCACGCCGCCGGGGACTGGCGTAATAGAGGCGACTTTTGCTACAACTGCGTCAAAATCCACGTCTCCACACAGTTTGCCATCGCTGCCAACGTTAATGCCGACGTCGACAACAACACTGTTTTCGGAGACGAAATCTGCCGTGATCATGGCGGCCTTGCCCGCAGCGGCGACGAGGATCTCCGCATTACGGCAGGTTTCCTCAAGATCGATGGTCTTCGTATGGCAGATGGTGACAGTCGCGTTCTTCTTGAGCAGCAACATGGAGAGGGGCTTTCCGACCACCATGCTTCTGCCAACCACCGTTACGCGCTTGCCTCTCACGTCAATGGCATAGTGAGCCAGGACTTCCATGACGGCTTCGGCTGTGCAGGGAGCAAAACCACTTTCATCTCCCGAGAATACTTTCGCAATATTGACGGGGCTCATACAGTCGATATCTTTTTTCGGATTGATCATGTTCCTGACTGATTGTTCGTCCAGCTGTCTGGGGAGGGGCCTGAACAGCAGGATACCGTGGATATCAGGATTGTTGTCGACAGCCGAGAACTCTTGTTCAAAATCTGCCTGACCAATCGATTCTGACAACTCGATCACTTTGCAGCGAATGCCTACGCCCCCCATCTTCTTGATGGCACCACGCTCATACGCCAGATCGTCCGGCCGCGCGCCGACCCTCACGATGCCAAGTTGCGGGACAATTCCCTTCCGGGCAAGCTTCTCCACTTCACGCAGCAGTTCTTCCTTCATCGCAGCAGCCACTTCGGAACCTTTCATGATGATGCTCATCTGATCACAGCCTCCATTTTTCTTTGTCTATCCTGTCAGCCTTGGCAGTTCCTTCCGTCAACGAGACGTCCACGTTCTGGTCGACATGCCCAGCGGACGGAACCTTCGACCCATACATATGATAAACACACTCTCAGGAATGCCAAGAAGAATCTGTGTCAGCGATCTGTGAAGGGTACCCCTTGCACGAAAAGACGACCTTCGTATACTCTCAAAGGGTTACGTGC
Source organism: Candidatus Cryosericum odellii (assembly GCF_003570935.1). Taxonomy (GTDB): domain Bacteria; phylum Caldisericota; class Caldisericia; order Cryosericales; family Cryosericaceae; genus Cryosericum; species Cryosericum odellii. The sequence goes on along the minus strand of NZ_QXIU01000142.1, from coordinate 8,510 downwards.
CCCGGTACTCAGACAATGGGGGAACAGTATGCTCAAAGGCAGGCACCTGCTTGACCCGACGGACTTCAGTCCTGGGGAGCTCGACGAGATTTTCGACTTCGCTGACCTGATCATTCAATCTCCCGCTCAATTCAATCACCTGTGTGACTCTTCCATTCTCGCAACACTCTTCTACGAACCCTCCACTCGTACCCGTTTCAGTTTTGAGGCTGCCATGCTCCGTCTCGGCGGGAGCGTTGTCGGCTTCTCCGAACCAACCTCNNCCGCGCATCGCCAGCCAGTACTCTCCCGTCCCCGTCATCAACGCAGGCGACGGCGGTCACCTGCACCCGACCCAGACGCTGACAGACCTCCTGACCATCCGTTCAGTGAAGCACCAGCTGACGGGACTCACGATCGGTTGCTGCGGCGACCTCAAGTTCGGCCGCACGGTCCACTCACTTATCAAGGCCGCCTCACGCTACCCGGACAACCGGTTCGTGCTCATCTCGCCCAAGGAATTGCGCGTCCCCGACTACGTCACCGCGGACCTGACTGCCAAAGGCATCGCATACCAGGAGGTCGAGCGCCTCGATGAGGTCATCGGCGACCTGGACATCCTGTACATGACCCGCGTCCAGAAGGAGCGCTTCTTCAACGAAGACGACTACGTCCGCCTCAAGGACGTCTACATCCTGAATGCCGAAAAGATGCGCCTCGCCCGAAAGGACATGATCGTCATGCACCCGCTGCCGCGCGTCGGGGAGATCGCCTACGACGTCGATAGTGACCCGCGTGCCTACTACTTCAAGCAGGCCAAGTTCGGCATGTTCGTGCGCATGGCCCTGATTTCGAAACTCCTAGGAGCGAGCTGAGATGTTGACCATNNCACATGGGGCGCAAGGACATCATCAAGATCGAGAACAACGTCGACTTCGATGTCACAATGCTGGCACTCATCGATCCGAACGTCACCGTCAATGTCATCGAAGACGAGCACATCGTGCGCAAAGTGAAGCCCGAGCTGCCCGAGCGCGTCGAGGACGTTATCAAGTGCAAGAACCCCCGCTGTATCACCTCCGTCGAGAAGTACATACCGCAGGTCTTCACACTGGTGAACCGTGAACTCGGCCAGTATCGCTGCCAGTACTGCGACGAGATCTACACAGTCGGCAAGGACTGAGGAACAATGGCACCTGACACCAAATCACTCCTGATACACGGGGCACACGTGGTTGATTCCGCCCATGACGAAGCAACGGATATCCTTGTCCAGAGTGGTGTCATCACCGCCGTCGGCAAGGGACTTTCCTCTGACGGTGTTGCTGCTGTCGAAGCGGGCGGGCTTACATGTCTGCCTGCTTTTTGCGACCTGCACGCCCACTTCAGGGACCCGGGGCAGACGCAGAAGGAAGATCTGGCAAGCGGAAGCCATGCAGCCGTGCGTGGCGGGTATACGGCCGCCAACCTCATGGCGAACACGAAACCTGTCATCAGCACGTATGCGCAGGTCAAGGATGTCCTCACGCGTGCCAGGGACATCGGCCTCATCGACGTGCACCAGTGCGCCTCCATCACGAAGAACATGGACGGCGTGACAGTCAACCATCTCGAGACCCTGGGTCATTCCGTGCGCATCATCAGCGATGACGGACATGACGTCATGGACGCCCGCGTCATGCTGCAGGCGATGACAGCCGCCGCAAGGCTGGGCCTGACGGTCATGTGTCACTGCGAAGACATGAATCTCTCTGGCACCGACTATCGTCTGGCCGAAGATCTGATGACGCACCGCAACATCGAGCTGGCACGCGCAGCCGGCTGTCGCCTGCACATCGCACACGTGAGCACCGAAGGCTCCATGCGCGCCGTCATCGCAGCCAAGGAACGAGGGCAGGCGGTCACATGTGAAGTCACGCCGCACCACCTGGCACTGACCAGCGCAACCAACTACCGCGTCAACCCCCCACTGCGGACACAGCAGGATGTAGACTTCCTGATCCATGCCGTGGAACAAGGGTGGGTCGATGCCATCGCCACCGACCACGCACCCCACACGGCGGATGACAAAGCCGCCGGCGCTCCCGGCATGGTGGGTCTGGAGACTGCCTTCGGCGTCTGCACCACGACGCTGGTCCGCCCGGGACACATCACGCTCGCACGGCTTACTGAGCTCATGAGTACGAATCCAGCACGAATCCTGGGCCTGAACAAGGGCTGCATCGCCCCCGGCTACGACGGCGACCTCGTGCTTGTCAACCTCAACACCCCGTGGACCGTCGACGCAGCGGCATTCGCAAGCAAGGGTCACAACACCCCATTTGACGGCCAGATGCTGGTCGGCCGCATAGTCATGACCATCAAGGCGGGAAAGATCGTCTACGATGACACCACATCGAACCAGGAGGCACGCCAATGATCGTTGACAAGCTGTTTAATGCAGTAGCAATGCGCGGTCCCGTCTGCGTCGGCCTGGATACGTCACTCGACTATCTGCCGCCGGAGTTCCGCGCAGGGTTCGCGGGTCCCGGCGAGGCCCTGTTCCAGTTCAACCGACGTATCGTGGACGCCACCATGCCGAGCTGTGCATGCTTCAAGCTGCAGATCGCCTACTACGAGGCACTGGGGCTGGAGGGGCTGCGCGCATACGCCAGGACACTGCAATACATTCGTGGCAAGGGCTGCATCGCTGTCGCGGACATCAAACGCGGCGACATCGCCGCCACCGCCCAGATGTATGCCAAGGCACACTTCGAGGGCGAGTTCGAGGCCGACTACGTGACACTCTCGCCGTACATGGGCATGGACAGCATCGAACCATGGCTGCCCTGGGTCCAGGATCATGACAAGGGCGTTTTTGTCCTCATTCGCACCAGCAATCCGGGGGCTGTCGACATCCAGTATCTCGAGCAGAAATCCGGCGCCCGCGTCTACACAGAAGTCGGCCGGCGTGTCGCCGAGCTTGGGACACACACCATCGGCACCTGCGGCTACAGCAGTGTTGGAGGCGTTGTCGGCTGCACCCATGTTGAGGAGGCACAGGTTCTGCGTCAGCAGCTAAGCACTGTCTTCTTCCTCGTCCCCGGCTACGGCGCTCAGGGTGGCACAGCTGCAGACGTTGCGTTGTACCTCACAAACGGCAATGGCGGCATCGTCAACTCCAGTCGCGGCATCCTGCTGGCATGGAAGAAGCAGGAAGGGGGCGCTGCGCACTTCGACGACTGTGCCAGGGCCGAGGCGGAACGCATGCGGGATGATATCCACACTGCCGTGAACGCGCTGCAGACATGACCAACCTGTCGCCTGCGTACGTAGAAGGGACGACGGTCCTCTCGCAGGAACGCCTGACCGAAGACGTCTACCGTCTGACCGTCGCAACCACGACTGGCGGTGCTCCCGGTCAATTCTACATGGTGCGCGCCTGGGAACGTGAACCACTGCTGGCGCGCCCTCTCAGTGTCCACAGCGTAGACGAGGACACCGTCAGCTTCCTCTACCAAGTACGCGGCAGGGGAACCGAACTGCTGGCGCACCTCGAGCAAGGAGGCACAGTGGCTCTGACCGGACCGCTCGGACACGGTTTCCACACCGAGGAGCTATGCGGCAGGATAGCCATCGTGACCGGCGGCATCGGCATTGCCCCCATGTTCTGCCTCGCACGCACGCTGCCTTCCGGTGATGTGACGGTGATCGCTGGTTTCAAGAGCGCCCCTTACGCGGTTGCCCAATTCGTGAACCTCGGCGTGGACGTACGAATCGCAACGGAAGATGGGTGTGACGGCACCAGGGGATTCTGTACCGAGATATTTGACCCACATATATATGACATGGTGGTGACATGCGGACCCATGTCCATGATGGCGCGCGTGGCACACCTGTGCGCTGAAGCCAGCGTCCCCTGCCAGGCTTCTCTCGAAGCACATATGGCGTGCGGTGTCGGCGCTTGCCTGGTCTGTTCGTGTGCGACGGTCCTCGGCAACCAGCGCGTCTGTGCCGACGGTCCGGTGTTTGACGCAACGGAGGTGATCTGGCATGCTTGAGACAACTCTGTGCGGTATCACGCTCAAGAATCCTGTCATCGCGGCGTCCGGCACCTTTGGCTTTGGCGCCGAGTACAGCGAGTTTTTCGACGTCAGCAGGCTGGGCGGCATCTGCACCAAGGGCCTCACCCTGCACCCGCGCGAGGGCAACCCTGGTCTACGCGTCTGGGAGACGCCCGCCGGCATGATGAACTCGGTGGGGCTCCAGAACCCGGGCATCCCCGTCTTCCTGGAGCGCGAGCTGCCGCGCATGCGTACGCTGGGTACAGCCATCATTGCCAACATCGGTGGGGGCGACCTGGAGGAATACATCGAAGGCGTCCGGCTGCTCTCCAATGTCGATGGCGTCGACATCATCGAACTCAACATCAGCTGTCCCAATGTGCGCGAAGGCGGCATGGCCTTCGGCATCAAGTGTGACGTAGCCGCCAGTGTCGTGGCCGCTGTCCGGCCTGTCTGCGCCAAACCGCTTATGGTCAAGCTGTCTCCCAATGCCGAAGACATCACGGCAATGGCGGTCGCCTGCGAACAGGCGGGAGCCGATGCCGTCTCACTGGTCAACACATTCAAGGCCCTGGCAATCGATATCCACGCCCGCAAGGCTGTCTTCGACAATGTGACCGCCGGTCTGTCTGGTCCGTGCATCAAGCCCATCGCCCTGCGTATGGTCTGGGAGGTAGCCAACGCCATCCACATCCCGGTCGTCGGGATCGGTGGCATCGCGACCTGGCAGGACGCGCTCGAGTTCATCATGGCTGGCGCCACCGCGGTGCAGGTCGGCACCGCAACTTTCATCAAACCGACCGCCATGCTCGACATCGTGAACGGTCTGGAACACTACTGTGCAGACGAGCACCTGACCAGCCTCGCGACCGTCTGTAACATTCTCGGGACAGAGACCCCCTTGCCTTGAACAAAAGGGCTCGGGNNCCAAAACTGTAACACTCTCAGGAGGAGAATATGACAACTGACGAACTGGTTCTGAACGAACTCAAGGAAACTGGGGCGCTGCTCGAAGGCCACTTCCTGCTCTCGTCCGGCAGGCACAGCGATCGCTACGTCCAATGTGCGAGGCTCCTGCAGTACCCCGACCGCGCGGCTTGCGTTCTGGCAGTCGCGGCCGAACAGTTCCGCCCGGTACCCTTCGACCTCATCGTGGGACCCGCCATGGGCGGTATCATCGTTGCGTATGAGCTGGGTCGCCAGTTGGGTAAACCCGGCATCTTCGTGGAACGTGAGAATGGTGTCATGTCGCTGCGCCGCGGCTTTGTCATCGCCGAAGGTACGCGCTGCATCATCAGCGAAGATGTCGTCACGACCGGCAAGTCGTCGGAGGAGACAGCGAAGGTCATCCGTGAATGCGGCGGCGAGGTCGTTGGCATCGCGTGCATCGTCAACCGCAGCGCCGAACTCATCCAGTATCCCGTCTGGAGCTCCATCCGTCTCACCATCGAGACTTGGCCCGCCGACGACTGCCCACTGTGCAAACAGGGGATCCCCTGGGTGAAACCGGGGAGCAGGGGGAATGCCTGATGCGCCGGAGAAACCACGCGCCACAGTGGGCCATTATTACTTAACACTAAAGAAAAAGATAATGTTCCAGCAAACGGTGATATAATGCCTATAGATGGCCTTGAGCGATCCAGTAATTTGTGGAAAGACAAGGAGGTAACGGAATGACACAGAAGTATGAGGTTTACAAGTGCGACATCTGCGGCAACATCGTTGAGATGACCCATGAGGGAGTGGGCACTCTTGTCTGTTGCGGGCAGCCAATGACAAAGATGGTCGCAAAATCCACTGAGGCAGGAAACGAGAAGCACCTGCCGGTTGTCGAAAAGGCAGAGCGCGGAACTATAATCAAAATCGGCTCTGTTCCGCACCCAATGGAAGAAAAACATTACATCGAGTGGATCGAAGTATTCATGAAAGACGGCAAAGTCATGAGAATACCGCTGAAACCAGGTGACAAGCCCGAAATGCATATCGGCCACAACATCGAGGACTTGATTCAGGTAAGGGCCTACTGCAACGTCCACGGGCTCTGGTCCAAGAAGCTGGCGTAGAGTAAACAAGATCCCTCAGAAAAACATTCCATAGGCAGTTCATCAGCAGGCGACAAAGGGTCCTATCTCGTGTGCCTTTGTTGTGCAATGACCAGCCCTTTGAGACAAAAATCCCAAAGGGCTGGCGAGACAGACGATAAACCTCGAGCGTTTGTACGCTGCGCCTTCACTTCTATACTGATCCTGTGAAGCTGCGCACCAGACTGCTCATAATTGCTCTCGTTGGCTTGACCGTCTTCGTCGCGGCGTTCTACGTACTAACTGGCGTGACCATCGACAGAACGTATGCCCGCCTCGACAGTCAGAACGTCGAACGCCAGGTCTTGCGAGCACGTTCGTACTTGATCTACTCTCTTGAGACGCTGGGGAGCACCTGCTCCGACTGGGCCTACTGGGACGATACGTATCAATTTGTCCTCGACCACAACACCGCGTATGCAGACTCGAACCTTACCCCCAGCAGTCTGGCCACGATAGATGTGAGTACCATGGTGTTTCTGGACACAAGCGGCAAGGTCGTCTATGTCAGCTCCGCCGAGACCGGAAGCCAGACGCCGGATGACGCTCCATCGGACCTCATCGCGCAGTTTGGACCCGGGACAGCGCTGTTGACGCGGGCACTGCGTCAGCCTGGCCTCACCGGCTACATGCTTGTTGGCGGACATGTGGCATTCGTAGCTGCGCGCCCCATCCTGACAAGCGCTAGCACCGGCCCGGTACGGGGAGTGCTGGTCTTCGTGCGGGATCTCGATGATGCCTCCTTTGCCAGTATGGCTGAGACGGTCGGCGGGAGCGTGACCCTCCAGCCTGCTGGTCAAGTCCAGCCAGAAACTGTCGAGTCACAGGCGCTCGCCCTGCTCTCGGCGGGACAGCCCACCATCGGTCTGCCGGCAGGAACAGACGAGGTCCGCGGATTCACGAAGCTCACTGACCTCTCTGGAAGTACTACTCTCCTCCTCTCGACGACCGCAAAGCGCACTCAGTCTGCCGAAATCGCCCAGCTGAAGCACATAGTTGTTGCAGCCACCAGCATCATAGTTGTCCTGCTGTTGGGCCTCGGCCTGCTCGTCGTGAACCGTACGTTCATAAGGAGAATTGCTTCGCTGGGTCATCAGGTGACTGAGGTCGGTCATACCAGTGACCTCTCACTGCGCGTGCACCTGCCCGGCTCAGACGAACTCTCGCAGCTTGCCACAGATGTCAACACAACCCTGGAGTCGCTGCAACAGACTCAGCAGGACAAGGACCGGATGGCTGAGGAATTGGAGCGGGATCGGACACGACTGCATGACTACTTCGACCACGCACACGACCTCATCTTCGCACTGGACTCAAGTGGCAAGGTGACCCTTGTCAACCAGTCCGCATGCTCGGTTCTTGGGTACAAAGAGAACGACCTGCTTGGTCGCAGCATCCTTGACATCGTCAGCCCGGACAGCCGCGAGTTCATGCTCAGGGCCAACGATGAAATCGGAAGCGGGGACAGTGTGGCAAGGACCATCGACGTTCTGACACGTGATGGGAACCGCCGAACCCTGGATCTGAGCGGCCAGCGCCTCTGGGACAACGGACAGCCGACAGGCACCTTCTACATCGCCCGGGACATCACCGATCGGCTTCGCATGGAACATGAGTTGCTGCACAATGAGGCCCTGGCATCGCTGGGCACGCTGGCCGCTGGTATCGCCCACGACTTCAACAACGTTCTGACAGTCGTCAAGGGAAGCATCTCCCTGGCAGACTCGTCTCTGGAGGAACCTGCTGAGTCGCAGCACCACCTGGAGGTTGCGCGCGTAGCAGTGGACCGTGCTCAGGCTCTCGCCAGCCAGTTGTTGACCTTCTCCCGTGGTGGCGCCCCAGTCAAGGAGAACGTCGACGTCGAGTCCATCGTCCGGGAAGTGGCGAGATTCGTCCTCAGCGGCTCAGGTATCGCACTACAAGTGAGTGTCGATGGAATCCTGCCCGCCGTGGAAGCTGACCGCAACCAGTTGTTTCAGGTCGTGCAGAACATTATCCTGAACGCGCGGGACGCGATGCTGTCGGGGGGCACACTGGACATTGCTCTTCGCTGTCAGACCGTGTCGGAGGAGCATCCCTTCGGCATCGCCGCACCCGGAGACTACGTCGTCATCCGCATAGCAGATAGCGGTTCCGGCATCGCCCCGGAAGATATGAAGCTCCTGTTCGATCCCTTCTTCACGACAAAGCCATCAGGACACGGGGTCGGTCTCTCGACGGCACGGTCCATCGCCAGACGACATGGGGGAGACCTGCTTATCGAGTCGGTTGCAGACAAGGGAACGACGGTCTGGCTGTGCATGCCTGTCGCCAATGGACCTGTGACCCAAGCCCAGCTCGCGAAGCCGGAGGGGAAACCTTCCTCCGCCACCAGCCGCCTCCTGGTCATGGATGACGAGCAGACCGT
>NZ_QXIU01000141.1 GCF_003570935.1 Candidatus Cryosericum odellii | reverse complement strand
CCTTCGTGCGGCGGGCCTGACGTCCAGGTCGCTGACCGGCGGTGAGGCGGGGATCGTGACCGACGACACGTTCGGTAGCGCGGCACCCCTCCTGGAAATCGCTCGGAGAACTGTGCCACGTGCCCTGACGCCTCTGCTGGACCGTGGACTCACTCCTGTTGTCACCGGGTTTGTCGGAGCCAACGAGGAAGGTGTCATCACGACGCTCGGCAGAGGCGGGTCGGACTACACTGCCACCATCCTGGGCGCATGCCTGCCGGCCGACGAGGTGTGGATCTGGAAAGAAGTCGACGGCGTTATGACCGCCGACCCGAAGCTCGTCCCGGACGCCGTCCGTGTGCCGGCCCTTTCATATCGTGAGGTCATGGAACTGGCCTGGTTTGGTGCCAAGGTCCTCCATCCCATGACAGTCGCGCCCGTCCAGGAGGCCGGCATCCCAATTCGCATCCGAAGCGCCTTCCTGCCGGCGTCTCCCGGCACCATCGTGCGCGCTGACGCGCCCGAAACGGGTCCCGTCAAGGCAGTGACCTCTATCCGGAAACTCACAGCGCTGACGATCGGTGGGGCAGCGATGATCGGCACGTCGGACGTCGTCAGCAGAGTCTTTGACCTCCTTGCAACTGCTCAGCTCCCCGTCCTGATGATCTCGCAGAGCTCATCGATGGCCAATGTCTCACTGGTCATGACCCAGACCGACGCCGAACGCGCCACGCGCCTGCTGCACAAGGAATTCGTCGGCAGCACGGCCATCCGGGACATCACCGCCACACCGCATGTCGCAGTCGTCGCCGTCGTAGGTGACGGCATGCGCGGAACACCCGGCGTCGCTGCCCGCCTGTTCACCTCGCTGGCATCCGAAAATATCAACCTGCTCATGATCGCCCAGGGCTCCAGTGAAGTCAACATCTCGGTGCTCATCGCCGAGAAAGAGGTTCAGCGGGCCGTGCGTGCTATTCACGCCGCATTCGGCCTGGCGGCAACGACGTAGCCAAACGTCAGGACAAGGTGCTCCGGCTACTACAGGAATGACGGCGGCATACCCCTCCCCTGTAACACATTCGTACTTCACACAAAGGTAGATGGGATAACGGACAACGGTGATACAATAAATGCAGATGGCCTTGAGCGATCCAGCAATTTGCGGAAAGACAAGGAGGTAGCGGAATGACACAGAAATACGAAATCTACAAGTGCGAAGTCTGCGGCAACATCGTTGAAGTGAGCCATGAGGGTGTGGGCGAACTTGTCTGCTGTGGGCAACCAATGACAAAGATGGTCGCAAAATCCACTGAGGAAGGGAACGAGAAGCACCTGCCGGTTGTCGAAAAGGCAGAGCGTGGAACTATAATCAAAATCGGATCTGTTCCACACCCGATGGAAGAGAAACACTACATCGAGTGGATCGAAGTATTCATGAAAGATGGCAAAGTCATGAAAATACCGCTGCATCCTGGAGACAAGCCCGAAGTGCATATCGGCCACAGCGTCGAGGACTTGCTTGAGGTAAGGGAATACTGCAACGTCCACGGGCTCTGGTCCAAGAAGCTGGCATAGAGTAGACAAAATCCCTCGAGAAAACACTCCATAGGCAGCTCATCAGCAGGCGACATAGGGTCCTATCCCGTGTGCCTTTGTCGTACAATCGCCAGCCCTTTGAGACAACAAACCCCAAAGGGCTGGCGAGATAGATATTCGTACAGTACAACCAAGCAACAGAGTTGAGCTGGATGCCACGAAGTAGTTCGCCACGGCGGGGACAGACGATAAACCTCGAACGTTTGTACGCTGCACCCTCCGTTCTATACTGACTCCATGAACCTGCGCACCAGACTGTCTATAGTTGCTCTCATTGGTTTGACCATCTTCGTCGCGATGTTCTACGTCCTGGCTAGTGTGACCATCGACAGAACGTATGCCCGCCTCGACAGTCAGAACGTCGAACGCCAGGTTCTGCGAGCTCATTCGTACTTGAGCTACTCTCTTGACACGCTGGGACGCACCTGCTCCGACTGGGCCTACTGGGACGATACGTATCAATTTGTCCTCGACCACAACACCGTGTATGCAGACTCGAACCTTACTCCCGACAGTCTAGCCACGATAAATGTGGATATCATGGTGTTTCTGGATACGAGTGGCAAGGTCGTCTCTGCCAGGTTCCAAACCCCCATAAACCATGACCCGGATAACACTCCACCGGACCTCATCGTACAGTTCAGATCCGGAACAGCGCTCTTGGCACAGACACTGCGTCAGCCTGGCCTTACCGGTTGCATGTTTGTCGGCGGACATATGGCATTCGTGGCTGCGCGTCCTATCCTGACAAGCGCAAGCACCGGTCCGGCACGGGGAGTGCTGGTTTTCGTGCAATATCCCAATGAAGCTTTCTTCGCCGGCATGGCTGAGACGATCGGCGGCAACGTGACCTTCCAGGCTGCCGATCAAGTCCAGCCAGAAACTGTCGAGTCGCGGGCGCTCACCCTGCTCGCCACGGGACAGCCCACCGTCGGTCTGCCAGCAGGAACTGACGAGGTCCGCGGATTCATGAAGCTCTCTGACCTCTCTGGAAGTACTACTCTCCTCCTCTCGACCACTGCAAAGCGTACCCAGTCTGCCGAGATCACCCGGCTGAAACGCATAATTGTTGCAGTTACCAGCATGATAGTTTTCCTGCTGTTGGGCCTCGCCCTGCTCGTCCTGAACCATACGTTCATGAGGAGAATCGCTTCGCTGGGTCGTCAGGTGACAGAGGTCGGACACACCAGCGACCTCACACTGCGCGTGCGCCTGCCCGGATCGGACGAACTCGCGCAGCTGGCCACAGATGTCAACGCAACCCTGGAGTCGCTGCAACAGACTCAGCNNACGACTGCATGACTACTTCGACCACGCACACGACCTCATCTTCGCACTGGACTCAAGTGGCAAGGTGACCCTTGTCAACCAGTCCGCATGCTCGGTTCTTGGGTACGAAGAGAAAGACCTGCTTGGTCGCAGTATGCTTGACATCGTCAGCCCGGACAGCCGCGAGTTCATGCTCAGGGCCAACGATGAAATCGGAAGCGGGGACAGTGTGGCAAGGACCATCGACGTTCTGACACGTGACGGGAACCGCCGAACCCTGGATCTGAGCGGCCAGCGCCTCTGGGACAACGGACAGCCGACAGGCACCTTCTACATCGCCCGGGACATCACCGATCGGCTTCGCATGGAACACGAGTTGCTGCACAATGAGGCCCTGGCATCGCTGGGCACGCTGGCCGCTGGTATCGCCCACGACTTCAACAACGTTCTGACAGTGGTCAAGGGAAGCATCTCCCTGGC
>NZ_QXIU01000140.1 GCF_003570935.1 Candidatus Cryosericum odellii | reverse complement strand
AATGGTTGGGTCTACAACAGCCGCAGCAGCGGGAAAGTAGCATTTGTCCTCGTTCGGGACGGCAGCGGCATCATGCAGTGTGTCGTCGCCAAGAGTGACATCGACGAGTCGACATTTGAGGCGGTGCGCCACCTCACGCAGGAGAGCAGCATCAGTATCACCGGTGTGATCCATGCCGAAGAGCGGGCTCCAGGCGGTCACGAAATGCATGTTCAGAAGATCGAGGTCCATCAGACGGCTGTAGACTACCCGATTACGCCCAAGGAGCACGGCGTCGATTTCCTGATGAGTAACCGGCACCTCTGGCTTCGCTCGAAGCGCCAGTGGGCGATCATGCGCATACGCGCCACGATCGTCAAGAGTATCCGTGACTACCTTGATGACAACGGCTTCCTGCTCATGGATGCCCCCATCCTTTCCGCCAATGCCTGCGAAGGATCTTCGACCCTGTTCTCGACTGACTATTTCGGCGTACCCGCTTACTTGTCGCAGAGCGGCCAGTTGTACAACGAAGCGACGGCCATGGCTTTTGGAAGAGTCTACTGCTTTGGTCCCACGTTTCGCGCCGAGAAGTCCAAGACGCGCCGCCACCTGACCGAGTTCTGGATGGTCGAGCCCGAGATGGCGTACTGCAATTGGTCGCAGAATTGCGATGTTCAGGAGAAATTCGTCACGTACATTGTGCAGCAGGTCCTGGAGAAGCGTAAAGAGGAGCTTGCCATCATCGAGCGGGATCTTTCTCCGCTGGAAAAGATAGCTACACCGTTTCCACGCATTTCCTACGATGAGGCAGTGAAGCTCCTGCAGAAAGCCGGTTCGCCGATACAGTGGGGCGACGATTTCGGTGGGGACGAGGAAACGCTCATCTCGAACCAGTTCGAACGACCNNTTCTACATGAAGACAAACCCTGCCAATCCGCAGACGGTACTGTGTGCTGACCTGCTGGCTCCAGAGGGATACGGCGAGATCATCGGAGGCGGGCAGCGCGAAGACGACTACGAGTTGCTTCTCGAACGGGTTCATGCCGAGGGGCTTGCTGAAGCAGACTATCAATGGTATCTGGATCTCCGCAAGTACGGATCGGTCCCGCACAGCGGGTTTGGTCTTGGTGTCGAGCGGACAGTAGCATGGATCTGCAAGCTGCCGCACGTGCGGGAAACAGTCCCGTTCCCTCGCTTGCTTGAGAAGATCTATCCATAGACCGGGAGCAATGGCTGCAGCCAAGGGATACACGTCAGGCTCCAACGAGATCTCAGTGACTGAGGGTCTCACAAGCCTCAGGGGTAAGAAGCCTGCGTCGCTCTATGTCTTCGCGCCCGGAGACGACTATTTCGTTCCACAGGCGAAAGAGGCAGCGCGTTCACTGGTAGCAGAAGCTTTCCGGGCCTTCGATTATGCCGAATTTGAGGGTAGCGACGACAACGTGGACGGTATCCGCGAGTTCCTCGGTAGCGAGAGTTTCGGGTCAGGGCGCAAGGTTCTCGTCATCAACGGTCTCGAAGACAAGGGGGCCAAACGTCTGGGTACTATGGCCCCCCTGTTTCTGTCTGGCAGTACCACCATTGTCATATTTGCGGACCCCGTCAAAGTTCCTTCAGAGCTGCTGAAAAAGGCGTATGTGATTACCAGCTACGCCGTGCCCCCGACTGCGGTGCGCTCTTGGGTCAAGAAGCGGTTCGACGGACGTGCAATAGAGGACCAGGCGGTCCACGAGCTCATGGAGCGGACGGCAAGCAGTTTCTTCCTTATGCGAAGCGAGATCGACAAACTTCTTGCGTATACCGGTGTAGCCGTCACGGTCGCAGATGTCCGTGAGGTCGTGCCCCGGTGCCATATTGCGGCGGCCGCTGATCTCGTCGAGGCAATCTCTCTCAGGAAGTACGACCGTGCGGCGACAGCACTCTATGACCTGTCAGCTTCCGGGGCGACGGATACAACCATTCTCTATGATGTGGAACTCGGGTTTGTACGGTTGCTGAACGCAAAGCTCGTGTCGAAGTCGAACCGGCCCAAGGCCGACCTCAGGGCCTGGTGCCTGCGCACCCAGCATCAATACCTCGACGATTATACGCTAAGTGCTCTTCTGACAGCGGCAAGTCATATCAAGCTGCGTGAACTCGAGGCTATGCTGGAGCGCCTCGAGGAAATCGAATATGAAACGAAAAAAGGGCTCACCAGCAGTGCGCTGGTAGCTCTTGAGCGGTTGCTTTCAGCAGTAGCTCTTACGAAGCAGTAGCCTTGGTCGCAACCTTGGCGTTATTGTCGGGACGCTGACGAAATTGCCTGTGGCTGCGGCAGCGTTCATCCGGTTCTTGTTCGGCTGGCCGCAGTTCGTAACAGCCGTAATAAGCGGAGCCCCATCCTCACTGATTGCGCGTCGTATCAAACCGATTTCCTGAACTGTTGTTCCAGGTCTACCACAGCTCCTGCCGATTTTCCCGAACGGTTGAATCCATGGCCAGCATAGTGTAGAGCAGTGTCTTGACTTCATCCTATCCTGTTATACAATTCACATGTTACCATGAAATTAGTGACGGAATCCGGGTATTCGTATCTGTGTTGGTAGGAATGTCCGTCAATACCTCATACGTGTATGGGGGAAAAAAGGAGGCACTGCGTTGGAGTGTCTTTTGCCTGCGAAAATCGCTGAACTGGCGATGACCAGCGGAGAGAGGAAGGTCGGACTCAGCTTCAGACGATTAGCTGTGCTCGCTGGAGCCGAGCTGTTTACGAGAAACAGTCTTATTGCCTTGTCCGCCTGCTGTCACCGATCTTCCTGGCGAGGAGTCCTGCGCAATTGTGTGCTAGTGTACTTCTTCAATATGGCTTGGCCAGTTCTTGTGGCACTCTTGATCTTTGGTGCTATCGACAGGCAGTTTGTCATGCGGTATGACAAAAAACTGATGTCTTTCTTCAATGTAAACACACCCGACGACCTCGTCATGGCAGTCTGATGATGCCCGTGAGTGAAAAGTCTCTACAGGAGGAACGTGTATGAGGATGAATCTGGAAGACCATCTGAAAGAGAACCCCGAGCTGAAGAAACAGTTTGATGCACTCGACGCGTACATCGGTGAGTTGGCAACTCCGGAAGGTAGCCTCATCAATGTCTTGCACTATGCCCAGGAGATCTTCGGGTATCTCCCCGATGAAGTGCTCGAGTTCGTCTCCAGCAGACTGAATGTACCGCGTTCCACGGTTTACGGTGTCGTCACCTTCTACCACTTCTTCTCGCGTGTTCCGAAGGGACGTCATACTGTCACTGTGTGCCTTGGCACGGCCTGCTATGTGCGAGGCGGGAATGCAGTCTATGAGAAGGTCATGAGGACCCTGGGCATCAAGGCCGGCGAGACCACTCAAGACGGTCGGTTCAGTCTGGATCTTGTTCGTTGTGTCGGGGCCTGTGGTCTTGCCCCAGTCGTCGTTATCGACAAGGACACGTACGGGCGTTCCACGCCCGAGAAGGTCGCCACGTTGCTCAATAAGTACGCTTAACCTCGGGAGAATCGGGAGGAAAGGATGAAATCACTAGAAGAGCTGAAACGCATCAAGGAACAGACTCTCAAGGAGATGGATCTTCGCCAGGCCAAGGAGAGAGGCAAGGTCATCGTTGCAATGGGAACATGCGGCATTGCAGCTGGGGCGAAGGACGCCCTCATGGCCATCATCGAAGAGCTCGAGAAGGCGGATATCCATGACGTCAAGGTTGTTCAGTCTGGTTGCATGGGACTCTGCGACAAGGAGCCAACAGTCGAAGTAGCCATGAAGGACCAGCCTGCAGTTATTTACGGCGACGTCAACGATGCGAACGCGCGCAGGATTGTCCGCGAGCACGTCCAGGGTGGCAATGTCGTGGCTGATCTGGTCATCAAGCGGGAGAACATCTAGCCCAAGGGGAGAAGGGAAAACGCAATGATACGAAATCAGCTGTTGGTCTGTGCAGGCGGCGCCTGCATCACGAGTGGCGAAAAGAGCGTCAAAGACGTTCTGGTCGATGAACTGAAGAAAAATGGTATCGAGGATGAGGTACAAGTCATCGAGACCGGGTGCATGGGAGCATGTGACCTGGGCCCGATCGTTGTCGTGTATCCCGAGGGGACGTTCTATCAGAAGGTCACGGTCGAGAACGCGGGCCTCATCGTAAATGAGCACCTTGTAAAGGGTCGTACTGTCAGCGAGTTGCTGTACAGTGAGCCGACCAGCGAAAGGAAGGCTCAGACCAGCGGTGATATTCCCTTCTACACGCGTCAGGTGAAGCGTGTCCTCCGCAACTGTGGTGTCATCGATCCTCTTTCTATCGAGGAGTACATCGCTCGGGACGGATACTTCGCCCTTGGCAAGGCACTTGAGATGACGCCCGACGATATTATCGGCGTTGTTCTCGACTCCGGCTTGCGTGGACGTGGTGGAGCTGGATTCCCGACCGGTCTCAAGTGGAAGGCTACGCGTGCAGCGCAGGGCTCACCCAAATATGTGGTCTGCAATGGGGACGAGGGTGACCCAGGCGCTTTCATGGATCGCAGCGTGCTCGAAGGAGACCCACACTCCATCATCGAGGCGATGGCGATCGCAGG
>NZ_QXIU01000014.1 GCF_003570935.1 Candidatus Cryosericum odellii | reverse complement strand
TACTGGCTCTTCAGGTCTGTCACGCAGTACTGCGAAAGCCACTGCAGGCCTTGCTTCCCGTCGAGGAACAGGCCCTCGGTGTCAAGGATCTCACCATCGCTGAGCCTCGCGTTGAGGACGTATGTGAACGACATGCCATGAGCCGCACCAGCGGAGTACGTCTCGAACCGGATGCGGACACTGACGAGGTCGTTCGTCAGATAGGGAATCTCATACTCGGTGTTCAAGAAGCTGCTCTGGTCAACAGGCAGCTGGCCAGCCTCAGAGGGATTCTTCGCGGCCCATGCCGCGTCATCAGCTGCATTCTGCTTCAGACCCGCAATGTCCGGAAGCACCATGGTACTGATAGCCTTGTTGACCTTTTCGAGGGCACCCGCAGGCAGCGTACTCCGAAACTGCGGATAGCCGGCCCTTATGGAGTAACGAAGCGTTTCGCCCTCCTCGTGCATGGTCTCAACGACAATGGATGGAAGTCCGTTAACGGGTATGCTGACTGCCTTCGGCCGGCATCCTGCGCACGCCACCACCACTCCTGCCGTCAGCACGATTGCCACTGCTCTCTTCAGTCTCATGGTTCCCCCCCTCTGCTGTCATCTCGCCGAACGGCGCTGATGCTCCAACACAGTATGATTCGTCCTTGCGCGCACGCAAACGCGCACAGGAGCGCTGGTTTCAGCCCGCGTCGGCAAGCCAGCCGCCGTATTCTGTGTATACTGTTCGGGTGCGTCCCGAGAGGACGCGTGGAGGAAGATGTGCCCTTTGCCCTGACTGCTGTTCTGTTTGGCCTCATCGTCCTGGCGACCCATTTCATCCAGGGGATCACCGGCTTCGGTTGTACCGTGCTGGCCATGCCGTTCTGTATCCTTCTGACCGGCATCGACACAGCTCGCCCCGTCCTTACTGTTCTGGCCCTTATACTGGACGTCTATCTTCTGGTCGTCTCCTGGAAGCACGTCGACCGGCGGCAGTACCTGCGCATCCTTGCATTTGTCTTGCCCGGACTTCCTATTGGCATGATCGCCTACAACGTCCTGCCACAAACCACGCTGATGCACATCCTCGCCATCTTCATGGTCGTCGTCGGCATCCAGGGACTGGTCACGCAGTTCCGGCCGGGCAGAGGTACGCCACGACCATGGCCTGCCTGGCTTCTCAACACCCTGCTGTTCATCGGAGGCGCCATGCAGGGGGCATTCACCTCGGGTGGTCCACCTGTCATTATCTACGCGACTCAGAAGCTGAAGGACAAAGCTTCGTTCCGCGCCACACTGGTCGCCATCTGGACGACACTCAATGTGTTCATCATCGCAGATATTGTCTTGCGCCACAAGCTGGCCGGCGAGCCAGGGAGGCTTGTCCTGACGTCTCTGCCATTCCTTGCGCTCGGCGCCCTGCTGGGAGACATCGCGCACCACCACATCAGCGGTGAACGCTTCATCCAGCTTATCTACGCAGTACTGCTCATCTCGGCAGTCTTCATGGTCCTGTAGGAATCATCATGAACGTATCAGACACATCCAGGAGGCAAGTAGCATGATTGCATTCACAAGAGGGGTTCCCGCAACAGAAGCGTTTCCGGTGGAGGCCCTGGGAGAGTGCGCCGCGTCGGCTCTCGCCAAGTACAGCTCACAGATTCTGCAATATGGCTCCTTCCGAGGATTCGGCCCACTGCGTGAGTTCATCGCAGCCGGCCACGGACTCCAGCCCGACCAGGTTCTGCTGAGTCAGGGAGCCCTGCAGATCGTCGATTTCGTAGCCCGTTCCCTCATCGCACCGGGCACCACCGTTCTGGTCGAGCAGCCCTCGTATGACCGTGTCATCAAGGTTCTGCGCCGGGCGGGCGCCACGGTTGTCGGCGTTCCCCTGCAGGAAGACGGCATGGACCTCACCGCCTGTGAGGATCTCATTCGTGAACACCATCCCCTCATGACATACGTCGTCAGCGATTTCCAGAACCCTTCGGGTACAACGATGTCGGAGGCCAAGCGCCGCGCGTTCGCCGCCCTGGCAGAGCAGTACGGTATGCTCGTCCTCGAGGACCTCCCTTATCGCCGCCTGCGATATACCGGTGACGACATTTCCACGATCCAGTCCATGATCCCGGACAGGACGATCGAGCTTACCAGCTTCAGCAAACTGCTGTCGCCCGGCCTGCGCGTCGGCGTCGCCCTCGGCCCCCAGCAGTACATGGACCGCCTCGGCAAGACCGCACAGGACACGTATATTACACCAGCCCTTCTGCCACAGGCTACAGTCTTCGAGTTCATCGACAGGGGCTTGCTGCCCGCTCAGATCGAGAAGTTGCACAACCTCTACCGCCCGCGTCTGTCCAGACTGCTTACCACGCTTGACGCGGAAATGGCCGACCTGGGAACATGGGCCAGACCTGAGGGCGGCTTCTTCGTAGGCGTCACGCTCAACAAGAGTGTCAAAGCCGAAACCCTTATCGCCAAGGGCCTGGAGAAAGGTATTCAACTCACGAATGGGCGCGACTTCTTTGCTGACGGGAGAGGGGATACCTTCGTCCGGCTGCCGTTCTGCGCGCTGACCACCGAGGAGATCGACGAAGGAGTCAGGACCCTGGCCCAGGTCGTGAGCTCCCTGTAGCCGATTTCAGATACGAGAGGGACATCATGCCCGAATTACCCGAAGTAGCCAACCTGGCACGACAAATGGACCGGGAGCTCCGCGGCAAGCGTGTGGCCGGGGTCGACGTCGTCCAGCCCAGATGTCTGAACGTATCACCCGACGAGTTCGGGCAGCTGCTCGTCCATGCACAAGTGAACCGCGTGACGTCGAGAGGAAAATGGATCTTCGTGGACCTCGAGCCGGAAGCAACGCTCCTGCTCAACCTCGGCATGGGTGGGGAAGCCCTCTTCCACCGCAAGGGTGAGCCCTTGCCGGGAAACCGCCAGTCAGCCGTCCTGTTCGACGACGGCAGTGCCCTCAGCCAGCACTTCTGGTGGTTCGGGTACGTCCACGCGGTCAAGACCGTCGAGCTCGCTTCCCATGCCATGACAGGCTCGCTGGGTCTCGACCCGCTGGACGACAGCGAGTTCACGCCAGACACATTCGAAAAGATACTGATAGAAAAGGAGCGGAGCACGATCAAGACGGTTCTCATGGATCAGAAGAACATCGCGGGCATTGGCAACGTCTACATCCAGGACATCCTGTTCGCGACCGGGCTGCATCCCCTGCGCAAAACCGCCGACGTCACTGCGTCCGAGCGTCACGTGCTTTACGCCGCGATCCGCTCACAGCTTGGACATGCACTGGAATTGGGCGGCCTGGCATTCGAGAAGGACCTGTACGGCCAACCGGGGCGCTTTATGGAATTCCTGGTCGGGTACCGCGAAGGCAAGCCGTGTCCCGTATGTGGCGCGTTCGTCCAGAAGATCCGGACCGGCAGCACGGCATCGTTCATCTGCCCAACCTGCCAGACGTAACACGATGTCTGGTAAGTCAAAAAGGGCTGCGTCCGGTCCTGCAGCAGTTTGTGCTGGACCGTTCACAGCCCTTTCCGAGCTGGCACTCACCCGACGCCTGTGTCAAAGGTCAGACTGAGCGCATCACCTTTGTGGATGGTCGTTGTATGTTCCTGTTCATGGACGACCTCCTATTCATACCGCAATGCATCGACGGGTTTCATCCGGGCTGCTGTGCGAGCCGGGTAGACTCCGAAGAATACTCCGACAGCGATGGAAAAACTGACAGCAAGAAGGATAGATGAGCCAGTTATCGTCGTCGTCGTAAATCGGGAAACAATAAAGTCCGAGCCAAGAACGCTGATCACAATCCCCAAGATGCCTCCCGCGATGCTCAACAGGGAAGATTCAATAAGAAACTGGACGAGAATATCGCGTTCACGGGCTCCAAGTGCCTTACGGATGCCTATCTCTCGGGTTCGTTCCGTTACGGAAACGAGCATGATATTCATGATACCGATACCGCCGACCAAGAGAGAGAGACCTCCGATAGCCGCGAGTAACGTTGTCAATATCGTCATGGCCGACGTCACCATATCTGTCAGGGCTGCGACATCCTGAATGGAAAAGTCCACTTTCTTGTGTTTGCGTGTCAGGATATCGGTAATCTCAGTTGTGACTGCTAAGCTCTGAGTAGGATCGACGCACTTGATCGTTGTTCGTTGGATAACATTGTGGACGACACCGAACGACTTCTCTCCGTCTGAGAACGGCAAGACGACTGCAGTATCAACAGAGCTCCCCATTGACTCACCTTTTGCCGTAGCAACGCCGACGACCTTGTAACTCGCGCCGTTTATCCGGATCGGCTGCCCCACTGCAGATCCATTAGGGAACAAGGTTGTCTGCACGGTGGCGCCGATGACAACATTACGCGTCCGATTGTCGATATCACTCGTAGAAATCATACGGCCATTGGCAATCGTTACATTCTCGACTTCAAAGTACGTCGGTGTCGCGAAGATTCCGGTGCCCGACATGGTGGTATCCCCGTTCTTGATCGTAATATTGGTCTGGTTCGTCGGCGATACAACAATTGGGTAGGTTACTCTTGCCTCGATATACGTCAGGTCTTCCGCCGTGATTTTGGCACCGGCTGATGCTCCCCCCCTGTTACCTCCTCCGAAGCCACCACCACCCATGAGAACATTCGACCTGGCACCAGCAGTCAGATACAGATTGCCAGAGCCAGAACTCTGCATTCTGCTGAGGATGCTCTGCTTTGTTCCGGCGCCGACGCCCATGAGCATGACAACGGCAGCAATACCGATAATAATTCCCAGCATGGTAAGAAACGAGCGCATTTTCGCTGCGAAGATCGCTCGCGTTGCATTCCGAAAACTGTCCCTGAGGTCCATTCTAGTTCCTCTCATCGGCCACAACACGGCCGTCCTGGATACGAATCACGCGTTCCGCCTGCGCCCCGATGGTATCATCGTGAGTGACGTAGATAATCGTCTTCCCGTCTGTGTGCAACTCCTTCATGATGTCCAGGATCTCGCGGGCCCCCTTGGAGTTCAGGTTGCCGGTTGGCTCATCAGCAAGAATAACCGGTGGGTTCATCATCAGGGCCCGGGCAATGGCGACACGCTGTTGTTCTCCACCCGACATTTCAACAGGGCGATTGTACATACGGTCCTTGAGCCCAACACGCTCCATCAGTTCATGAGCACGAGCTCGTTCGTCTCTTCCGCTGATCGCATGTGTGGAGTAGGTACATGGAAGAAGGACATTCTCCAGGGCACTCAACTGCGGCAGCAAGTTGTAAGACTGAAACACAAATCCTATGTCTCGATTGCGAATACTGGCAAGATCATTCGATCGGAGTTGGGAAACATCACGGCCCTCGAGACGATAGGCACCAGAGGTCGGGGTATCCAGACATCCAAGAATATGCATCAGCGTCGATTTTCCAGAACCGGACGGCCCCATGATAGCAACAAATTCATGTTCGCCGATCTCAAAAGATACGCCGGCAAGAGCATCGATCGTGATGNNNGATGAAGAAGACGTAGAGGACGACGTAGTGGTGGTCGCACTCGCCGTGCGCAGGATACGGTCTCCCGCTTTGAGGCCCGAGATAATCTGGACATAGACGTCGCCTTCAATGCCCGTTTTCACCTCTGTCCTGGTGGTCGTCCGCTTGTTGCTGGCATCCACGGATATCACTGTCACATAATTCTTACCGTTTTCTGACAGGATCGATTCGACCGGGACAGCAAGAACTCCTTTTGCAGATGACGTCGTAATCGACGCATCGGCAGTCATGCCGGCAACCAGCGTAGTGGGAGGTTTGGTGAACTGGATCTTGACGGCATATGCATTGACGCTACTCGAAGTCGCCACCAACGTAGTTCCAACATACGCGACCTTGGCCTTGAATGTCTGGTTGGGGTAGGCATCCATTGTCACCGATGCATCCTGCCCAGTTTTGACGTGCAGAACGTCGAGTTCATCGACATATGCCTGGACATTCCATCCGCTTGTGTCGGCAATCACCATCGCACTGGTCCCACTGGTCGCACTGGTCGCCTGATCGCCGACCTGGACGTTGAGCGATGTGATGATCCCATTCCACGGAGCCTTTACCACATAGTTGTCGGAGGTGAGTTGCGTAGCCTGCAATGACAGCTCTGCCTGGTTCTTCTGCTGCTGCAGTAACTGGAGCTGCAGTGCAGCCTTGCGTTCGGTTGTGCCATACTGAGAAAGGTCATACTGCGCTGCCGTCACCGCAGCTTTTGCCGAGTTGACGTCCGCTTGGAGCACGGTCACGTTATTTGCCTGTGAGTCGACCGTCTTCTGGTTCTCCGCAAGGTTCTCCGCAAGGTTATTCTTGGCAGCCGTTACAGCCCGTTCATCCTGGTTCACCTGCAGTTGAGCAGCGTTCAGGTTGAGTATCCTCTGTGCCACCGAGGCTTCGGCCGTTGTTTTGTTGGCCTCAGCACTTGCATTAGCGCTTTCGAGAGAAAGCCGTGCACTGTCGACCTTAGTCAAGTCTGCAGTAGTATCTTTCGCAGGAATTGCTTGCACATCCAGGACAAGCTGATTCTCAGCCGCGGTCAAGTTAAGTTGAGCTTGCTGAACAGCAAGATCAGACTGCGCTACCGACGACGTATCATAGTCCTGAAGGTACTTGAGGTTGGCCTGAGCGGTCGTGAGGCTTTCCTCAGACTTCGTCACCGCTTCTTGCAGATTGGCGGCAGTTGTGGCAGCTGTGGCACTGGCAGTTGTGGCGCTCGTGTTATATACTGTTGCATTCTTCAAGTTGTTTTCTGCCTGAAGCTCCTGAATCTGTGCCTGCTTCACCGCAGTTTCCAACTGCGTTTTTGTCGCCGTAAGGTCTGTTGTGTTCGCTGTCTCGATGTTGAGGAGACTCGTCTGGTAGTTGGACTCGGCTTGAGCCAGCTGGTTGTCACGTGCCGCCGAGTCAATGCTAACGATGACCTCTCCTGCTTTGACGAAGTCCCCTTCCTTCTTGTAGACCCCGGTGATGGTCCCCTGAGCCTGTGCCGTCAGCGTTGCGGAACGTAAGGGAGCCACGGTTCCAGAGACCGTCGTAAGGGTAGCAACGTCCTGTGGTGCCACGACATACATGGACGATACTCCGGCCCTCCTCGCTGCGAATGCCGCGGCTGTCTTCCTGGCAGCCAGCACTTTCAGTCCAACCACGACGATCGCCGCAACGACAATCAGTGACACGACCGAGACAATGATTCGCCGACTCTTTTTGCTCATGTTTCCTCCACTGGGCGCCTGCGCCCGCATCTATTGACCAACGCGCTCACTGCGCAGCGTGACCACGTTGGATTCG
This sequence comes from Candidatus Cryosericum odellii, assembly GCF_003570935.1. Lineage (GTDB taxonomy): Bacteria > Caldisericota > Caldisericia > Cryosericales > Cryosericaceae > Cryosericum > Cryosericum odellii. Next base: position 3,614 of record NZ_QXIU01000014.1, on the reverse strand, counting down.
TGATGTACTGTAACCACCAAGATTTAAGGATAGATTAAGAAGCGCGTCCGGCCTCCGCAATCAGGTGAATCTGACAATGAAGTCCGTGCCGGCTTCGGCGCTACTGGTGACGACTACATGCCATCCATGAAGGTCTGCAATCTTCTTCACAATCGCCAATCCAAGCCCAAATCCGCGCTGTGTACGCGCAGCATCAACCTGATAGAACGGTTCAAAAACATGCGACAGATCGTCGGGAGCTATGAATCCACGGGAATTCCCGACGTGCAGATCAGCTGCATTGAGCACAACACTCACCGTGCCACCCGGCGCATTGAACTTGACAGCGTTTTCGATGAGGTTGTTGACAAGCTGGCGTAACAGCAGGCTGTCTCCCTCGACCGTCACCCCTTCGTGAATTGTCGCCTGCATCGTCAATTCGTGTTCTTTGCAGCTTTCCACGTTCTGACTGGCCACTGCAGTCACAAGAGCGGTCAAATCGACTTGTCCGAGGTCGACCTCCGCTCGGTCCAGCTGGGCAACCTCGAGCAACCGCTCAACGAGGAGCGACGCATACTTGACCTGTCCTTTGGCAGCCATGATCCTGTCCTGGTATTCGCCCGTTTTCATCGCGACGTCCAGCGAGGACGATATGCTGGCCAATGGAGTCCGCAGTTCGTGGCTGGCATCTTGTGTAAACTGCTCCAGACGCGCCTGCGACTCATGCACTGGTTGCAGTGTGCTCCGGGAGAAACGCAGGCCGAGAACGTAAGATAGGGCACCCATCAGGATTGTGACGACCAGCAGTTCCAGGGTTTTCCACCCGAATTCGTTCGGCCCCTGTCGTACGTGTCCCGCGAATTGCACGAATCCAACGATGCTCCCTTCTCTGTGGATAGCGCGGGTCACCACTGAATAGGAAGAATCGCCGCCCATCTTGGGGGCAGCAAAGGGATCGGCATGCCCAGACGCGGAACCGGCAAACATCTCTCCTTGATAGAGAACGGTCCCATCTGACGCAAGGATTCGCACGAACGGACGCACAGACGGGTTGAGACCTTGTCCAGCCGTCGCTGGGTTCGCGGAAACCTGGTTATCTGACAAAATCTGGTCGACCTGTACGTTGAGCCCGTGCATCATGCGGTAGTAGAAAATGACCGTATCACACGTCATGAGAATGAGACCACTTGCCAGAATGAGAACGCATACGAGGCGGGTGAACTTCATCGCTAGCCGCTGTTCTACACTGAACCTCGCGCTGAGTCTCTCCTCGAGATCGCGACGCCGTTCCTTGAGTGAATGCCACATGGCTAGTCTCCTATCATGTACCCTTTGCCGGGCACCGTCACGATGCTCTCTCTGCCAAGCTTGCGTCTCAGATAGGCCACGTGGACGTCCACGGTCTGAGAAAACATCAGCTCATCGTATTCTCCCCAGACAAGTTCAATGATCTCGAGACGTGTCTTGGCAATGCCGCGGTTGAGGGCAAGAAACTCCAGGAGGGCATACTCGCGTGGCGCAAGTGCCACGACCTTACCACCCTTGCGGACCTCGTGCGTGTTGGTGTCGACCGAGATATCTCCTAGCTCAATGACTGGGCTGCGGGTCTCGCCACCTCGGCGGAGCAAAGCCCTCATCCGCGCGAGCAGCTCCTCGAGGTCGAACGGCTTGGTAAGGTAATCGTCGGCTCCACTGTCCAGGCCGGCCACGGCATTCTGGTGCCCGACCCTGGCAGTCAGCATGAGAATGGGCATGCTCCGCCCTGCTTGCCGCAGCTGCCGGCAGACTTCCAGCCCGTCCATGCGTGGAAGGTTGAGGTCGAGAACGACGAGCGCATACTCCTCGGTCAGTCCCTGGTGCAGCCCCGCCTCACCGTCAAAGGCAAGGTCGACGCTGTAGGACTCTGTCTCCAGATACCGCCTGATGTTCTGGGCAAAATCCTGCTGGTCCTCAATGACAAGAATATGCATTCGTTTTTCCTCTCATGCCTGTCATTGTACCAGCGTGTCCTAAGAACGGATTAAGATGGTGCGCCTCGGCGGTCGGAGGCAAGGCATGATGCACCGTCCTGACCATCCTGGGCGAACCTGAACTTGTCCTGGCAACCTGCTACTGTGACACGACGAGGCACGTGACCAACTGCCGACCTGGGGTATAGATGTACGCACCCTTGTAGTACAGGGTGGTCGAGGCGCCGCCATCGAGGGAGATAACATCAGAAAAGAGCTTGAGCTGAGCCAAGGCACCACCAACATTGTCGGTCGTGAGGCTTATGGAAGTGGAACTCGAGACGAAGTACAGGTAGCGACCACCGCCAATGCCGAGAAAAGACCGTGGCCCCGACTTGGCCATGCGGAAGCTGTCAGCATAGGCATAGGCCTTGGCCCCCATGACTGGTTGGCCGGCGCGCAGGACGACCGGCGCCGACTGGATGAAGAACCCCGTTGAGAGGTCCCGTTCTCCGAGGAAGATATGCAGGTGCGCGCTGTCGGCATTCCGGAGCGAAGTGATCGTGTCGATTGTCCAGTGGTTGACTGCCGCCTGGTACCCGTAGAGCGCGTACTGGCCAGGCTTCATCAGCCTCGGCTGAAAAGTCGCCCCGCAGACGCGCTGCACGATGCGATCCCGGTCCACCACGATCAGTTGCTGATTGCTGCCAACCCAGATAGCCTTTGGATACCAGTTCGTATAGACAGTGAAACCGCCCCAGCTGGTGCAGTTGATGGAATACGTCGTCATCGAAATGGTCTTCCTGTCAACCGTCACGTCGACTCGTACCTCCAGCCGGCCCTCTGCGTAGAACGGGATACCATGATCGTCTATCCCCATTGTCTCCGCATATCCCGCCTTCACCTGCGGGTAGATCCCCTCGCCGCCCAACGATCCGGTCATAACATGAGTTGTCGTGTCGAACGGCAATGCGTTGATCATGGCAAGTGGCTTGCCAAGGGCAAACGTTGTATAGGGAGTTCCTGAGTTCATCCCTCCTGGAGATGCCACCGGAACAACGCGGATCCCTTTGCCCTTCAGGTCAATGCGGATGATCTCAAACGTGTACTTCTTCGTCGCATATGTGACGCTTCGCGACATCCGCGTAACCGCGTCCGGGTGTTCACTCCCTGAATCCCCCGAACCAGCAGTATCCTGGGCACTGGCAATCGTAGCAGTGCAGGAGCGACCATCCGGCACCACCTGCACAGAAGCCCCCATGAACCGGAGGATATCTACGGGACCCACCACAGTTCCACGAGCGTTGAGTAGTGCTGCACTCATGGTCACAGCCCTGACGCCCACCATCGCCGTCCTGCTGCCGACTTTTGCCACGACCCTGGACTTGCCGGAGGTGAGCGTGCACGATCCCGTTTTTGCATCCCAGGCAAGATCCCATTCCAGGAGATTGGCGACGGACCTTACCGGAAGCAGCAACTGCTTCGAACCCATATCGAACACTGCCGGAACCGGCATCATCAGGACCGTTGTCCCATTGGAGGTGACAGCAGTCTTGCCCACGGTGAACTGGACAACGCTCGCGTGCTCCTCAGCACTACAGTCAGGAGCAATGGTCACCATCAGCATTGCCACTATTAGCAGAAGTGGTATGAGATTCGTCAGTTTGCGCACTGTTGATCCTCCTC
>NZ_QXIU01000139.1 GCF_003570935.1 Candidatus Cryosericum odellii | reverse complement strand
TCCATCATTTCTTGCACAAATGCCCTTCGATCGTTGACTAAGTTCATGTCCCTGCCTACGATGGCAGCATCGAGCAGGAAATCGCCCACGGATGTTGCCTGGTCCAAGGCGACCTGGTACTTGGCCTTTCCCTCAGGTTCGCGCAGCAGCTCATCTGGGTCCTTTGCCCCCTCGACCCTGACCACGGCTACGTCCAGCCCGGTTCGGTCGGCTATCGAGAGTGCAAGACGAGCAGCGCGCTGGCCGGCTTCGTCACTGTCGAAATTGAGCAGAACGCGAGAGGCGCTCCGTCTCAGCAGGGTACCCTGTTCCTCTGTGAATGCCGTGCCAAGCGAGGCAACGACATTGGTGAAACCTGCGGCGTGGAGAGCGATAGCATCCATGTATCCCTCGACGACGATAGCCGTCCCGGTTTCACGTATGGACGGCTCAGCCAGAGGGAGTGCGTAAAGCGTCCTTCTCTTGGCAAACAGCGGAGTCTCGGGGCTGTTCGTGTACTTGGGCATCGACCCGTCGATGGCTCGTCCACCAAATGCGATGATATTGCCGATGCTGTCCCAGATTGGAAACATCAGTCGATGGGCAAATGGCGAGAACGAGTGCCCTTCATGCCGTTGCACGATGCCGGTGCGTGCGAGGCTATCCTCATCGATCCCGTGTTCCGCACACCACTTGACGAGACTGTCCGTGTTGCGAGGACAGTAGCCAAGAGAGAAGTGCTTCACTGTCTCAGAACTGAGTCCGCGATTTCTGACATACTCCTGGCACTCACCTGCTTGACTGCTTTGCAACGCAGCAGCAAATGCGGTCGCGACGAGCTTAAGCGTTTGCAGGAGTTCCTGACGCTCCCTCGACGCCGCTGTGGACATATGCCATGGCGGCAGCTCGACATGGAATTCCTTGGACACGATCTCGATTGCTTCTGGAAGCGACACGTTGTGCACCTTGCGCACAAACGTCAGCATGTCTCCGGATGCCTTGCAGCCAAAGCAGTAGAACATGTTCTTGTCGGGGCTGACCGTGAATGACGGCGTTTTTTCATGATGAAAAGGACAGAGGCCCACATAATTGCGACCCTGTTTGCGCAGTTTGACATAATGGCCAATGACGTCAAGGATGCCAATCTTGGTACTTATGTCGGCGATGTACTCTTTGTATTCCATACCACCTAGGTATACGAGAGAAGAGGCCGGAATCGTTCCCGGCCTTCTCACGTACATACCACAATCGGTTTTCTAAGCCTGGCTAGACGTAGATGTGCGGCATCACCAGGTCTGTTGCTACCTTAAGCGCCATACGGTCTGTCATCGAGGCAATATAGTCCGTCACGATCTGTGCCGTGCCCTGGAGGTCTCCGCGGAACATGGAAACCGGATCATTTGACTCACAGGTCATGGGGTGCTCTCGCAGATAAGGGTCCATACGCCTGACATCTTCCATGCAGAAGTCGAAAATGCGAGACAGCAGGTCACGTGCTTTCCCTTCCTCGCGTTTTGGTTCCGAGTGCATGTATACCCTGTCTTTCAGGAACAGCATCAGGCCGTCCATGGCCTCCTGTATGGGTCGGCTCATGACGATTTCGCCCGCGATGGAGCTGGACCGGATGATGTCCAGCACCATCGTATCGAGGCGTTGCGAATAGAAACTACCCAGCGCCTCCGTGGTCACCGTCGGAACGTCGGTTGCATCGATGATTCCGGTGTGTATGGCATCATCGAGGTCGTGGTTGACATAGGCGACCCTGTCGCAGAGTCGCACGATCTGTCCCTCCAGAGTCTGTGGACTCCGCATGTCCTCCAGCTTACTCATTTCTTCAAGTCCCTTGCTGTGAGAGGCAATACCGTTGCGGGTCTCATAGGTGAGATTGAGTCCAAAAAGTACATCACCGTGTCCACGCTCACGGCGCTCCAGGGTGTCGACCACGCGAAGGCTCTGTAGTGCGTGCTCGAACCCCAGACTGGGGTCAATACTCTTCAACTTTGCGTCAAGAACGGCTTCTCCAGTGTGTCCGAATGGCGCATGGCCAAGGTCGTGTCCCAGTGCAATCGCTTCTACGAGGTCCTCGTTGAGACCGAGAGCGTCACACACTGAGCGTGACAGCTGTGCGACCTCGAGGGTATGAGTGAGTCTTGTACGTATCTCGTCGTCCTTGGGCGCCATGAACACCTGTGTCTTGTACTGGAGCCTGCGGAATGCCCTCGAGTGAATGATACGGTCACGGTCTTTCTGGAATGGGGACCGGATGCCATCATCGCCTTCGGGCAAGACTCGTCCCTTGCTGGCAATGCCAAAGGCTGCCCTCTGAGAGAGCAGCCTTCCTTCCCTATCTCTGTAGTTCGTGATAGGTAGCATATATGAGAATTCTGGGCTAGCTGGTAGCCGGCCTGTTCTTGATGACAGCCTGCGCAGCTGCAAGGCGCGCAATGGGGACTCGCGGTGCCGAGCAGGAGACGTAGTCGAGACCAGACAGATGGCAGAACTCAATGGAATCGGGGTCGCCGCCGTGTTCTCCACAGATGCCGATTTCAATCTTGGGGTTCGTCTGGCGACCAAGAACTACAGCGATGCGCACAAGCTTGCCCACGCCCTTCTGATCAATGCTCTGGAAAGGATCAACGTTCAGGATCTTGGCATCAAGGTAGGCGGGCAGGAAGGTTCCAGCAGCATCATCACGGCTGTAGGCAAAGGTTGTCTGTGTGAGGTCATTGGTCCCGAAGCTGAAAAACTCGGCGTACTCGGCGATCTCGTCTGCAGTCAGGCAGGCGCGGGGGACTTCGACCATGGTGCCGATCTTCACAGCAACCTTGATGCCCTCGCGCTCGAACACTTTGTCGAGCTCTTCCTGAACCAGCGGCTTGAGTACCTTGATCTCATTGACGTGGCCGACAAGGGGGAGCATGATCTCGGGCATCGGGTGCAATCCTCGCTTGACCAGTGTGACAGTTGCCTCGGCGATTGCACGGACCTGCAGCTGGTAGATGTCGGGATACAGGATTCCAACGCGGCAGCCGCGGAACCCAATCATCGGGTTGAACTCCTTCAGCTCGTTGTACCGCTTAATGACCTTTTGCAGATAGGTGATGCGCGCTTCGTCGTGAGCCGTTTCTGCCTCGGCCATTTCTTCAGTGAGTCGGTCTATCTGGGGCAGGAACTCATGGAGAGGCGGATCGAGCAGACGGATGATAACGGGGAAACCATCCATAGCCTCAAGGATCTTCTCAAAGTCGTCGCGTTGCATGGGAAGCAGTTTCTCCAGGGCCGGGGTACGCTCTTCGAGCGAAGCCGCGATGACCATCTCTTGCATGAGGGGCAGACGCTCGGGGTCGTTGAACATACGCTCCGTGCGACATAAGCCAATGCCCTCTGCACCAAAAGCGCGTGCCTTGTGGGCATTTGCAGGTGTGTCTGCATTGGCACGCACCCCGAGACGACGAATGCCGTCTGCATAGCCAAGCAAGGTTGCAAGTTCGGCCGTCTGCTCGGC
>NZ_QXIU01000138.1 GCF_003570935.1 Candidatus Cryosericum odellii | reverse complement strand
TTTGTCTTAGCTGTATGCTCGGTGTTGTATGCCGTCCGTGTCTTGGTCTTGCGGACGTCCTTAAGAGAAGCTTTCTTGATTGGCATAAAACTCTCCTTTGTCTCTTCGGAACTTATCATGTTTACTCTATCCGTTTTTCCTGTGATGTCAATGATTGAAGGGTCCTTGCATACGTGATGAATGAGACGTCTTGTTCGTCATGTTGCGGACTGCAGGATTCCTATACTATGAATGGACTGGCACAGGTTTCCTGACATGGAATTTAACCGGGATGGAAGGTTGACTTCTGTCCGTGCTGTTATAGAATTCACATGATATGAACGAGTACCGCCGTGCCGCTGGACACTTCGGTTGGCTATGATGATGGACTAGAGGACTGTCGTGCATGTGCGCGGACGGGAACACTGGAAGAGGAAAAGGAGAGAACATGGAATGCTTACCACCCGCATCGATCGCTGAGTCCATGGTGGCTTCCGGCGAGCGGAAGGCGAATCTGAGTGTGGCCCACCTGCTTATCCTGGGTGTGCTCGCTGGTGCGTACATCGGGTTTGTCGGTCAGTTCTTTACGATCGTTACGAGCGATCTTTCCCAATATGTGGGAATCGGGCTCAGTCGGCTGATTGGTGGCCTGTCGTTTTCTGTGGCTCTCATAATGATCGTCTTGAGTGGCGGAGAGCTCTTTACTGGCAACAGCCTTCTTGCCATGGCGGCGTTCTCCCATCGGATTCGCTGGAGCCGCGTGGCGCGTAATTGGGCATGGGTATACGTAGCCAACCTCTTGGGGGCGCTCCTGCTTGTAGTGGCTCTATTCGGAACGAGACAATATGCCACGAACGGAAACGCAGTCGGGGTCAATGCTCTGAGGCTGGCTGTGGCGAAGGTCAACCTGTCGTTTTGGGCAGCGTTCCTGCGCGGCATCCTGTGCAACTGGCTCGTGTGTCTCGCGGTGTGGATGGCGGCGGGAGCCACTGACACGATTGGGAAGGCAGTGGCGGCGATGCTGCCAATTACAGTCTTTGTGGCCTCCGGTTTCGAACACAGCGTAGCGGACATGTTCTTCGTTCCGATGGGATTGCTCCTGAAAAAGGTACCATCGGTTGTCGCTGCTGCCGGTTCGCTTCCCGGCATCGAACACCTCACATGGGGAAGCGGGCTGTTCATCCGGTGCCTGTTGCCGGTTACACTCGGTAACCTTGTCGGTGGCGTAGTCTTTGTGGCGGGCCTGTACTGGACAGTGTACCTTCGCCCTACCGGCGACCGAAGCTGCTGAGGAGCCCGGATGATCATCCAGAGGACTTGCTGGTGGACTGCCGATAAGCAATTCGTCATGCGGTATGACAAAAAACTGATGTCTTTCTTCAATGTAAACACACCCGGCGACCGCATCATGGCAAGACTGGTGATGCCCGTGAGTGAAAAGTCTCTACAGGAGGAACGTGTATGAGGATGAACCTGGAAGACCATCTGAAAGAGAACCCCGAGCTGAAGAAGCAGTTTGATGCACTCGACGTGTATATCGGTGAACTGACAACCCCGAAAGGTAGCCTGATCAATGTTCTGCACCACGCCCAGGAGATCTTCGGGTATCTCCCGGATGAAGTGCTCGAGTTCGTTTCCGGCAGACTGAACGTACCGCGTTCCACAGTGTATGGTGTCGTCACCTTCTACCACTTCTTCTCGCGTGTCCCGAAAGGACGTCATACCGTCAACGTGTGCCTTGGCACGGCCTGCTACGTACGAGGCGGGAATGCAGTCTACGAGAAGGTCATGAAGACCTTGGGTATCAAGGCTGGCGAGACCACTCAGGACGGCCGGTTCAGTCTGGATCTTGTTCGTTGTGTCGGGGCCTGTGGTCTCGCCCCAGTCATCGTCATCGACAAGGATACATACGGGCGTTCCACGCCCGAGAAGGTCGCCACGTTACTGAACAAGTACGCCTAACCTCGAAGAATCGGGAGGAACAGATGAAATCACTAGAAGAGCTGAAGCGCATCAAGGAACAGACTCTCAAGGAGATGGATCTTCGCCAGGCCAAGGAGAGGGGCAAGGTCATCGTTGCCATGGGGACATGCGGCATTGCAGCTGGGGCGAAGGACGCTCTCATGGCTATCATCGACGAACTCGAGAAGGTGGATATCCATGACGTCAAGGTCGTTCAGTCGGGCTGCATGGGACTCTGTGACAAGGAGCCGACAGTTGAAGTGGCCATGAAGGACCAGCCTGCCGTCATCTACGGCGACGTCAACGATGCGAACGCGCGCAGGATTGTCCGCGAGCACGTCCAGGGTGGCAATGTCGTGGCTGATCTGGTCATCAAGCGGGAGAACATCTAGCCCAAAGGGAGAAGGGAAAACGCAATGATACGAAATCAGCTGTTGGTCTGTGCAGGCGGCGCCTGCATCACGAGTGGCGAAAAGAGCGTCAAAGACGTTCTGGTCAAAGAACTGAAGAAAAATGGTATCGAGGATGAGGTACAGATCATTGAGACCGGCTGTATGGGAGCATGCGACCTGGGTCCGATTGTTGTTGTGTATCCCGAGGGGACGTTCTATCAGAAGGTTACGGTCGAGAACGCGGGTCTCATCGTAAATGAACACCTTGTAAAAGGTCGTACCGTCAGCGAGTTGTTGTACACTGAGCCGACCAGCGAGAAGAAGGTTGAGACCAGCGGTGATATTCCCTTTTACACGCGTCAGGTAAAGCGCGTCCTCCGCAACTGTGGTGTCATCGACCCTCTTTCTATCGAAGAGTACATTGCTCGGGACGGATACTTCGCCCTTGGCAAGGCACTTGAGATGACGCCTGACGATATTATCGGCGTTGTTCTCGACTCCGGTTTGCGTGGACGTGGTGGAGCAGGATTCCCGACCGGTCTCAAGTGGAAGGCTACCCGAGAGGCGACGGGTTCCCCGAAGTACGTGGTCTGTAATGGCGACGAGGGTGATCCGGGAGCATTCATGGATCGCAGTGTCCTCGAGGGAGACCCACACTCCATTATCGAGGCGATGGCGATCGCAGGATATGCAATCGGCGCAGAGCAGGGCTACATGTACGTCCGGGCGGAGTATCCGCTTGCCATCGAACGATTTGAGTGTGCGATCGGCAAGGCGCGCGAGTACGGATTCCTTGGGCGGAACATTTTGAATGCAGGGTTCAACTTCGACATTGAGATCCGTATTGGAGCCGGAGCGTTCGTTTGTGGTGAGGAGACCGCTCTCCTGCGGTCCATCGAGGGCAAGCGCGGAATGCCGAGCATCAAGCCCCCGTTCCCTGCCCAGTCCGGGCTGTGGAACAAGCCAACGCTGATCAACAATGTTGAGACATATGCCAACATACCCCAGATCATCACAAATGGGGCGGAATGGTTCCGGAGTGTAGGTACTGCCAAGAGTCCGGGTACAAAGGTCTTTGCCCTGGCAGGCATGGTACAGAACACTGGTCTCGTCGAAGTGCCGATGGGCACGACACTGCGCGAGCTTGTTTTTGACATTGGGGGTGGCATCCCCGGAGGCAAGAAGTTTAAGGCAGCCCAGACTGGAGGTCCCTCGGGAGGAGTCATTACCCCGGACTACCTGGACATGCCGATCGACTACGACACCCTCAAGGAGATCGGGACCATCATGGGCTCGGGTGGGCTTATCGTTCTTGATGAGACGAGCTGCATGGTGGATGTTGCCAAGTTCTACCTCGGATTCACGGTCGACGAGTCGTGCGGGAAGTGCACGCCGTGTCGCGAAGGCACCCGACAGATGTACCAGATGATGGAACGGATTTGCGATGGCAAGGGTCGTGACGGGGACATCGAGAAGTTGACCAAGCTGGCCAAAGTCATTATCGATACGTCGCTGTGCGGGCTTGGACAGTCAGCCCCCAATCCGGTCCTTTCCACTATCAGGTTCTACGAAGATGAGTACCGTGCTCACATATATGACAAGAAGTGTCCGTCACATGTGTGCAAGCACCTGTTGACGTATACCGTCACGTCCGACAAGTGTGTTGGATGCACGGCATGCGCACGGCAGTGCCCCGTCCAGGCTATCACCGGCGAGGTCAAGAAAATTCATGTGATCGACCAGAACAAGTGCATCAAGTGTGGTTCCTGCTATGAAGTTTGTCGTTTTAGTGCGATTCGCAAAGAGTAATTGACCCGGAGGGACTTCATGGAGACGAGAATGTTAAATCTGAAAATCAATGGACGGGACTACCAGGTGCCGGATGGGACGACAATCCTGAAGGCCGCCAGGGACTATGCAAAGATTGACGTGCCGACTCTCTGCTACCTTGAGGGAATCAGCGAGGAAGGCGCGTGCGCCATCTGTGTCGTCGAGGTAAAGGGTGCCCGCAACCTCCAGCGTGCATGTGTTGTTAAGGTCAGTGAGGGCATGGAGGTCTGGACCAATACTTCGCGCGTCCGCGAGGCCCGCAAGCTCAATGTCGAGTTGTTGCTGGCCAATCACCCAAAGGATTGCTTTACGTGTGAGAGGAGTCAGAACTGTGATCTTCGTGAGCTGGCTTCTGAGCTGGGTGTGCGGGAAGTGGAGTTTCCGCGAACCCGCACAGAGTGGCTGCCGATTGACAATACTTCACTGTCACTGGTACGCGATCCCAACAAATGCGTACTCTGCAGGCGATGTGTAAATGTGTGTGCCAAGGTTCAGTCCGTCTACGCGATCGACATTATGGGGCGTGGTTCGAACAGCACTGTCTCAACATTCCTGGACGAAGGCCTGGGGAACGTCGAGTGTGTGAACTGCGGACAGTGTCTGCTTGTTTGCCCGACTGGTGCCATCACCGAGCGCAGCGAGATTCCAGACGTATGGAAGGCGCTGGGAGACCCGGACAAGGTCGTGGTTGTTGAGACAGCTCCGGCGGTACGCGTTGCCATCGGTGAGGAGTTTGGCATGCCTGATGGGACGCAGGCGACTGGCAAGATGACCGCTGCGCTCCGGGGTCTTGGCTTTGACCAGGTCTTTGACACTGACTTCTCGGCGGACCTGACCATTATGGAGGAAGGATTCGAGCTTATCGGGCGCATCAAGAACGGAGGCACGCTGCCGCTGATCACTTCCTGCTCACCGGGCTGGGTCAAATTCGTAGAGACGTTCTTCCCAAAGGTGCTGGACCACGTTTCTACCTGCAAGTCGCCTCAGCAGATGTTTGGTACGGTGACGAAAACGTATTGGGCTGAGAAGATGGGGATCGATCCGAGGAAGATCGTCGTCGTGTCCGTGATGCCATGCACTGCCAAGAAATTCGAGAAGGAACGGCCTGAGATGAAGACGGCTTTCCATTACTGGCAGGAGAAGATGGGACTGAAGGACGAGGAGGCGTTCAAAGACGTCGACTGCGTCCTGACGACTCGTGAAGCGGCGAAGATGATCCGCGAAGCAGGCATCGACTTTGCAAACCTCCCGGATGAAGATTTTGACAAACCGCTGGGCGAATCGACCGGCGCGGGCGTCATCTTCGGGGCCACGGGTGGCGTTATGGAAGCTGCATTGCGGACTGCCTACGAAGTTCTCACGAAGAAATCGCTGGCGAAGCTCGAGTTCGAGGATGTGCGTGGACTTGAGGGTATCAAGACCGCTGATATCGACATCGATGGAACGATTCTGAAGGTCGCTGTCGCGAATGGACTGGGTAATGCACGTGTTCTTATGGAACAGGTGCAGAAGGGCGAGTCGCCCTATCACTTCATTGAGATCATGTGCTGTCCTGGTGGCTGCCTCGGTGGCGGTGGACAACCTATTTCAAACAATCCAGATATCAAGAAGAGGCGTGCGGAGGCCATCTACCGGGAGGATGCCGGCAAGCCTATCCGCAAATCGCATGAGAACCCGGAGATTACAGCGATCTACAAGGATTTCCTGGGTGAGCCGAACAGCGAGAAGGCTCATCACCTGCTGCATACCGAATACTGCGATCGTAGCTGCAAGTAGAACGGGAACACATGGAGGCGCCCACCAGCTGGTGGGCGCCTCCAGCGCTCCATAGGAGCGAGGGGGAGGTACATCAATGGACAGCACAAAGCACGTTGGAGTCATAGCGATCATCATCAGCAAGCGTGAGACGACGGCTCCAAAGGTGAACCAGATACTCACGAACCATGGAGACCTCATCATCGGACGCCTGGGACTGCCATATGGAGACCATAGTCTGCATGTGATCTCACTCATCGTCGACGGTGACAAGGAACAACTGCAGGGCCTGACTGCGGAATTGACTGCAGTGCCGGACACTATTGTCGAATCGACGATGAGTCCGGTCTGCCTCGGATAGTCCTGGCACTGTGGAGACAAAGTAGGACCAACCTCTCTTGCTGGTGAGAGTGCTTCGGAAAAAAACGATCAGGGAGGAAACCATGGAGTTGAACAATGTCACGCGACCAGCGGGCCAGGCGCAGCCGCTGAGCGATGAAGACAAGCGTTTTCTGCGCGAACTGGTAGAGACAAATCGTACGGAGCATCATGGCCGACTGTCGTACATGGACATCATGTTTGAACTGGAACACCACTATGGTAACTCCCTCCCGGGACCTGTGCTGGGCGAAGTCGCTCGACTCCTCGGGACCTCGCCTGCACAGCTCAACGGCTTCGTCACGTTCTACACGATGCTGTCGACTGAGCCACGGGGACGGCATGTGGTCCGTGTCTGTACCAGCGGGCCATGCCATGTGACCGGCGCTCCATCTATTGTGGCAGAGCTCAAGCAACTCCTTGGAGTTGAATTGGGCGAAACAACTTCGGACGGAATGTTTACGCTGGAAGCTTCCAGCTGTCTCGGCATCTGTGGTGTTTCTCCGGCTCTCATGATCGATGACGATGCGTACGGAAACCTCACGCCGGAAGACTTGCCACGAATTCTCGACGCAAAGCGCGCGGGAGGTGCACAATGAAGCTGTTCTCGACACAGATTATCGTTCCTGTTGACTCCAACTCTGTCCTCCAGGGTGCTCTTGAAGTCAAACATGTTCTCGAGGAGACGATTGGCAAGTACAACCTGGGCAGTCAGATATCGGTGGTCGAGACTGGCGCTCTTGGTATCTATGACCAGGGTGTCGTTCTGGCTGTCTTCCCGGATGACGTCTACTACGGTGGCGTGAAGCCGACGGACGTGGAAGAGATCGTCACAGAACACCTTCTGAAGGGACGCGTGGTCTCGCGCCTCACGATTGACCGTTCTCTCTCGTCCAAGCGACTGGTCGAGAAAGAATCAGGGAAGAGCCAGCAGAAAATCGTCCTGAGAAACGCAGGCCTCATCGATCCACAAAGTATCGACGAGTACATTGCCCGCGACGGGTATGGGGCTCTCGCAAAGGCTCTCGCGATGCAGCCTGGCGAGGTTATCCAGGTCCTGAC
>NZ_QXIU01000137.1 GCF_003570935.1 Candidatus Cryosericum odellii | reverse complement strand
GACCTTGAGCACCACTATGGTAATTTCCTTCCGGGACCTGTGCTGGGTGAAGTCGCTCGACTCCTCGGGACCTCGCCTGCGCAGCTCAACGGCTTCGTCACGTTCTACACGATGCTGTCGACCGAGCCACGGGGACAGCATGTGGTCCGTGTCTGTACAAGCGGGCCATGTCATGTGACCGGTGCTCCATCCATTGTGGCAGAGCTCAAGCGACTCCTTGGTGTCGATATTGGCGAAACAACTTCGGACGGAATGTTTACGCTGGAAGCTTCCAGCTGTCTTGGCATCTGTGGTGTTTCTCCGGCTCTCATGATCGATGACGATGCGTACGGAAACCTCACGCCGGAAGATCTGCCACGAATTCTCGACGCAAAGCGCGCGGGAGGTGCACAATGAAGCTGTTCTCGACACAGATTATCGTTCCTGTTGACTCCAACTCTGTCCTCCAGGGTGCCCTTGAAGTCAAGCACGTTCTCGAGGAGATGATTGGCAAGTACAACCTGGGCAGCCAGGTATCGGTGGTCGAGACTGGTGCTCTTGGTATCTATGACCAGGGTGTCGTTCTGGCTGTCTTCCCGGATGACGTCTACTATGGCAACGTCATGCCTTCAGACGTTGAGGAGATCGTCACGGAGCATCTCCTCAAAGGGCGTGTCGTCTCACGCCTCACGATTGACCGCTCTCTCTCGTCCAAGCGACTGGTCGAGAAAGAATCAGGGAAGAGCCAGCAGAAAATCGTCCTGAGAAACGCAGGCCTCATCGATCCACAAAGTATCGACGAATACATTGCCCGCGACGGTTATGAAGCGCTGGCCAAGGCTCTTGCGATGCAGCCCGGCGAGGTTATTCAGATCCTGACCGACAGCAAGCTCCAGGGACGAGGGGGCGCAGGGTTCCCGACAGGGCTGAAGTGGGGAATGGTCGCGAAGGAGCAGAACGACGAGAAGTACATCGTGTGCAACGCTGACGAAGGTGAACCCGGCACCTTCAAAGATCGCCTCATTCTCGAGGGAGATCCACACAGTATCGTCGAAGCCATGACCATTGCCGGCTACGCTACCGGAGCTCACGTCGGTATCGTCTATGTCCGTGGCGAGTACTTCATGTCGATAGCGCGCCTCAAGAAGGCTATCAAGGACGCCACTGAGTATGGACTGCTTGGCAAGGACATTCTGGGGACGGGGTTCCAGTTTGATATTGAGGTCTATCGTGGTGGTGGCGCCTACGTCTGTGGTGAGGAGTTTGCGCTGCTCGAGTCCATCGAGAACAAGCGTGGCACGCCACGGAACAAGCCTCCGTTCCCGCCTCAGCAGGGACTTTTCGGAAAGCCTACGGTCGTCAACAACGTAGAGACTTTTGCCAACGTACCGCCGATTCTGTTGAATGGCAGCGATTGGTTCAAGTCATTCGGGACACCATCGAGTGCCGGCACCAAGGTCTTCTCGCTTTCGGGCGACATTGTGAACCGTGGCATCGTCGAGGCGCCTCTTGGCATCACGTTGCGGGAACTCATCTACGACTTTGGCGGCGGCGTCAAGGGAGGCAAGCACATCGGCTTCATTCAGACTGGTGGAAGTGCCGGGACTGTGCTTACTGACAAGTTCCTGGATGTCCCGCTGGACTTCGCCTCAATGAAGACCAACAATGTTTCCATCGGGTCCGGAGTCATCCTGGTGGCGTCTGAGGATGTGCCGCTCCTTCCGTTCCTTGCGGAGGTGGCACACTTCTTCTGGCATGAGTCGTGTGGCAAGTGCACACCTTGCCGGGAAGGGACACTGCAAGTCAAGGCCATCATGGATTCGCTCGTCAACCGGACGGCGGACCCCGCTTCCTTGCAACGCCTCGGCAAACTGCTCACCACGCTGAACGACACGTCGTTCTGTGGGCTGGGACAGGCTGCCCCGCTCGCGTTTGAGTCAGCGTTGCGCAACTTTCCCGAAGTATTCGACCAGGCACTTGCGGAATCACATGTACCAGAGGCCTGTCAGGAAGAAGCGTAGAAGGGTAGCGTCCTGGAGAGGAGTAGTCGACTTGAAACTGACTGAGGTTCTTGAGATTACCGGCGCAATGTGTGTCGTGGGCGAACAACTGGCGGATATCGAGGTGAACCACGCGTTTGCATCAGACCTCATGAGTGACGTACTGGCGATGAGCCGTCCCGATACGCTGCTCATCACCGGGTTGACTACTCCTCAGATTATTCGAACGGCACAGATGCTTGACCTGCCAGCCATTCTCGTGGTAAGAGGCAAGGATGTGCCTCAGGATGTCGCCGATCTGGCACGTACGACGGGCATTGTCCTTCTGTCGACCCACGACATCATGTACGTGGCGTCGGGGAAGCTCTATGCCCGAGGTCTCTCTGGATAATAGATGTCCCTTGAGCAGAGTGTAGAAGCACTGCGATATCTGGGGCTGTTTAGCAATCTGGACGCTTCCAGTGTCATGTCTACCGCAGTTTATGCCCTTCATCCTGAGGATCGTGTTGCAGCAGCCCGTCTTCTTATGCGGGAAAAATCAATTTCCGGAGTGCCCATCGTCGATGCCGATTTTCGGTTGGTGGGGCTCATTTCGGTTTCAAAGATCATCGAGGCACTTGCCGACGGGCGTCTGGCTGACTCGGTTGACTCGGTGATGACGCGCGATGTGATCTCTTTGCATGCGCATGACAGCTTTGAGACAATCCTGTCTTCTTTCCAGCGCTTCAAGTTCGGGCGTTTCCCGGTGGTCGGAGAAGATGGCAAGCTAGTGGGCATGATCACGGACACCGACGTTCTGTCGGCGATCATTCGCAGCTTCTACTCGGTGTACGTCCATGACCAGCGACGTACGATTACCCTCGGCAGCTTCTCGGCCCTCTCGAAAGAGTTCGAAAACAGCGCAGACTTTGTCTATGACATAAGTTGTACGGGACTTGAGAATGCTGGCGAAGGCTCGGCTCGGCTCAAGGCGTACCTCCAGAACAAGGGTTTCGGCGAGTCCGTTGTTCGACGGGCGAGTGTCTGCGCCTACGAAGCGGAGATAAACGTTTGTATCCATGCGGGTGGTCATGGTTCCCTGCGGGCCATTGCTCGCAATGGAGAGATTACCGTACGCGTGGAAGATGAGGGTCCCGGAATCGAGAACATCGATCTTGCGATGAAGGAAGGCTGGTCTACCGCGACTGACGCAATCAGGGAACTGGGCTTTGGTGCGGGCATGGGTCTGCCGAACATCCGCCGATTCTCCGATCACCTCGTAATTATCTCGGGCAAAGACAAGCCTACCAAGGTTGAGATGATCTTCCTGGAGAGCAAGGAATAGGAGGCAACATGATAGTACATGACGTCATCGAGTCGTTGGGTGCAGACGTCGCGGTCGAGGGTGACACAACGCGGCAGGTAACGTCAGGGTACACCTGCGACCTGCTCTCGGAAGTTATTGCCAAGGCTACCCTGGGATCGGCCTGGGCGACTATCCAGACACATGTCAATGTCATCGCCGTTGCAGCGATGGTGGGCATCAGCGTCATTATTGTCTGCGAGGGCCGAACCTGTGAGCCCGACGTGGTCGAGCGTGCTGTAAAGGAACACATGACCGTCCTCTATTCCAGGGATTCGGCGTATACCGTTTCCGGAAAGCTCTATATTCTTGGGCTGAGGTAGCCAGTGCTGGAGGTCCCCGGCGACCTGCACCTGCATTCGTGTCTGTCGCCGTGTGCAGATATTACAATGCTGCCGGGCGAGGTGGCAGGACGGCTCGCTGCGCGCGGGATACAGGTTGCCTCTCTGACTGACCACAACGCGGCGTGCAACGTGCCTGCATTTCAGCGGGTATTTCAGCAGCGCGGTATCCTGAGCGTGCCAGGGATGGAAGCTACCACTGCGGAGGAAGTCCACTTGCTCTGCTATTTCGAGACGACAGGTGCCCTCTGGAAATTTGGTCGCATACTACTGGCGTCGTACCCGCGTATCATTAACGACCCCGAACGTTTTGGCTATCAGCTTGTCTGTAATGAACGGGACGAGTTTGTAGGACAGTTTCCCTTTCTGCTTTCTGTGGCCAGTCTGCTGAGCCTGGAGGAACTGAGGGAACATGTTGAACAGCTGGGCGGTGTCGTCGTGCCGAGCCATCTGGATCGCCGTTTTGGGCTTCTGTACCAGTTGGGCATTGTGACGTCAGACATGGAGTTTCCCACATATGAGGTCGCTCACAAGGTCAATATCGAGAAAATCGCGTCAAAGCTGCCTGGTCATCCGCAATTCGTCTCGAACAGCGATGCTCACAACCTTGATTCCATCAGCCCTCCCAGGTATATCCTTGAAATCGAGGAATTGACTGTTCATGAAGTACTTATGGCCCTTCGGCATGAGAATGGAAGAGGAGTAAGGCTGCTATGAGGACGATAGCGGACCATATCCTGGACATTGCTTCCAACAGTGTGACGGCTGGAGCCACCCAAATATGGCTCGACATCGACTATGACCCGTCTGGTCACCTGTTTGTCTTTACCGTTCGAGACAACGGGTGCGGGATGGATGCCGATAGACGCACACGTGTGTTTGATCCGTTCTTCACAACGCGACCGCACAACATCAGGAGGTTTGGTCTTGGACTGCCATTCCTCCAGCAGAACACAGAGTTGACAGGTGGAGGGGTCGACCTGTGGAGTGCTCCGGGTGAGGGAACGACACTCAGGGCAACCTTTCATACGGATCACATTGACTGTCTGCCATTTGGAGATCTGGCATCGACCATTTTTGCTCTGCTCATCTCTGACGATGCGGTGCGGTGGTATGTTCACCGTGCAGAAGGGAATCTGGCATATACTCTCGATACTGACGAACTGCGGACAATTTTCTCGTCGGAAGAAATGTCTGACCCTCAAGCGCAGTTACTGCTTCTGGATTTTTTGCGCGGACAGGAATGCGATGTGGTCCAAGGTAGCAGTGGCGAATCCGGACAGGGCGGTATGTGAGGGTGCTGGTGATGACAAACTACAGATTGGGAGACATATCAAAGGCGACTGTTTCGCGCATGGCCACATATCTGCGGTGTCTCACATATCTTGAGCAGCAAGGCGCATCGACACTTTCGTCGCGGGAGTTGGCATCGTTGACAGGGGTGAGTGCTGAACAGGTGAGACAGGACTTGTCCGTTTTTGGTCGATTTGGCAAACGTGGTACCGGGTACGATGTCGTTGGGCTGAAGACCGAAGTCGAAGCCATCTTCGGGCGTGGCGTCGAACGGTGGAAGTGCTGTATCGTGGGGGTAGGTTCCCTCGGCACAGCGCTTATTGCCAGCCGTATGGTTCAGAAGTGGGGATTCAGGTATGTCGCAGCGTTTGATTCAGATCCGCGCAAGATCGGAACGCGCGTAGAGCGCGTACCCGTGTACGCCATTGATGAGTTGAAGACGATTGTTCGCCGAGAACACATCGCCATCGGGGTTATCGCCGTCCCCGCATCAAGTGCTAGAACCGTCGCCCGAATCCTCTGCGAGGCGGGCATTCGGGGTATCCTTAACTTTGCCCCGCAGAGTATCAAAGTGCCTGAAAAGGTCCCAGTGATCTCGGTGGATCTTTCACAGGAGTTTCTCAAACTTTCGTTCTACATCCAGAGTGCTGAGGAGCAGGCGCGCGAGGAGCAGATGCAGATCAATGCCGCGTCACACAGCGAGTAGCGGCGTTTCCAGGGCAGCACTCGTTCGGGTGGGCCTGACGGATATGCGCTGGACCACTCTGTGCATTTGGTGAATGTCAGCAGTCAGCACCATTTTGAATTAGTAGCGTGGGAAAGGAGACAACATGGGGCGTTTGTCACCCGAATCGGTCGATAATCTGGTCATTGCAGCTGGGAATCCTGAAGAGTGCCGATAGGCCATGAAAACAGAGTTGGTGGCTGGTACCGGTTATTGCAGTGCGACAACAAGAGACCGCAGGTGCCGCCCATGAACCTTGTCGTCCTTGCAGGCGGGCGTAGCCAACGAATGGGATTGCCCAAGTACTGCCTTTCTCTCGCAGGTATCCCCCTGTACGAATACCCCCTGCGTCGGCTTGGTGCGCTGTATCAGCGCCACATTATTGTCGAGAACAATGGCCTCATACCTGCAGACGGCAAGTCGGAGCGACTAGTTGTCAGCGACCTTGTTGCTGATGCAGGGCCTCTGGGTGGGATCTACAGTGGACTCAGGGCCTCAGATGCGGTACTGAACATGGTGGTCGGTGCCGACATGCCGTTTGTTTCTCCTTCATTGGCTCAGGCGATGGGAAAGCGTGCGTGCGTGCAGGATCTGGACATCCTTGTTCCCAACATTGATGGTCTTCTTGAGCCGTTGTTCGCCATCTATTCTTCTCGGGTCGCCAACGTCGCAGCCGAACTGCTGGCATCGGGGGTTCGCTCTGTCCGGGAACTCTTTCGCAATGAATCGTTGCGCATTGGCTTTATTGACCGGGCCTATGGCACGCACTACGACGAACGATTAATGTCTTTCTTCAACGTGAACACACCGGATGATCTCATTATGGCACAACTGATGTTGCGTGCGGGTGAAACGTCGATAGAGGAAGAACGCGTATAGATGCGCACATGAGTGACCTGTCCAGACTGTCACTGGCGAGGTCAAGAAGACCCATGTCATCGATGTGGATACATGCATCAAATGCAGCTCGTGCTATGAAGTCTGCTGTTTTGGTGCTATTCTCAAAGAGTAAGATACCCGAAGGGGGTTCATGATGAGTGAGAAATTGATCAACGCAAAGATCGACGGGAAGGACTATCAATTCCCTGTGGGAATGACGATCCTGGATGCCTGCAAGAGTGCAGGATATGATATTCCTACTCTCTGTTACCTTAAAGGCATTGCCGAGGAAGGCGCTTGCGGAATGTGCGTCGTCGAGGTCAAGAAAGCCAGGACTCTTCAAAGGGCATGCATAACCAAGGTTACCGACGGTATGGAAATTACGACAGATTCTTCCGCCATTCATGAAGCACGGAAGACAAATCTCGAACTTGCACTTGCGCATCACCCTCTGGACTGCATGACCTGCGATGCAGATGGAGATTGCGAGCTACAGGAGCTTGCTTACCAATTCGGCATCAAGAAGAGCCAATTTCTCATTGACAGGGAGGCATTTGAGAGTCCAAAGAAAACCGCATGGGACACGAATCCCTTTATCCAGTTCGACCCGCAGAAGTGCATCCTTTGCAGGCGTTGCGTGGACGCCTGTGAGAACCAGGCATTGGTCGAGGCAATTGGCATGGCAATGAGAGGTTCCGAGTGTGTTGTGTCGACTCCGTTCAACGTGCCTCTTGAGGAGACTGACTGCCAGTTCTGTGGTGCTTGTGTACAGGCTTGCCCTGTTGGAGCACTTGTCGAGAAACCTCGCATCGGCAAGGGCAAGATCTTCAATCTTGAGAAGACCGACACCATCTGTGCCTATTGCGGAACGGGTTGTGATATTTCCCTGTACAAGGATAAGAAGAACAACCTTGTGATGGCAAGAGGAATCGTAGATGCTATGCCCAACAAGGGGAGACTCTGTGTCAAGGGACGCTATGGTTTTGAGTATGTTAATAGCAATGAAAGGCTCACAAAGCCTCTCATCAAGGAGAACGGGAAGTTCAGGGAAGCCACGTGGGAAGAGGCCATCGCATACACGGCAACAAGGCTCCAGGAGATCAAGGATAAGTACGGACCAGATGCCATTGGCGTACTTGGCTCCTCCAGGTGCACGAATGAGGACAACTTCGCTGTGCAGAAATTTGCCCGTGCAGTTATTGGCACGAACAACGTAGACAACTGCGCGAGACTATGCCATGCCTCGACCATTGCGGGGCTAGGTAAGGCGCTTGGCGCGGCTGCAGCGACGAACCCGGTTGACGATATCAAGAATGCGGATGTAATGTTTGTCATAGGCTCGAACATGACAGAAAGCCACCCCGTGATTGCGCAGTTTGTGAAAGAGAACAAGAAGAAGCGTGGCGCAAAGCTTATTGTCTGTGATCCACGGAAGACCGACCTTGCAAAGGTTGCTGACATCTACATTCAGCACTTCCCAGGCATCGACGTGGCACTTCTCAATGGCATGATGAAGGTCATGGTGGACAAGGGGCTTGTCAACAAAGAGTTTATTGAGGCGCACACAGAAGGATATGAGGAGTTCGTAAAGGTTGTTTCGAAGTATGACCTTGATATGGTCTCCAGGCTGACTCGCGTCGACAAGGCACTGATTGAGGAAGCTGCTATCGTGTATGCTTCTGCTCTCAATGCGACGATTTTCTATACGATGGGCATCACCCAGCATTCGGTCGGTACGGACAATGTGCTCAGCATCGCAAACCTTGCCCTTGTCACTGGCCATATTGGAAGAGAAGGAAACGGCATCAATCCTTTGAGGGGACAGGCAAACGTTCAGGGATCCTGCGATATGGGAGCTCTTCCCGATGTTTATCCGGGTTATCAGAAAGTAACCGATCCCACTGCCAGAGAGAAATTCGAAAAGGCATGGGGCGTCAGACTTTCGGACAAGCCAGGGCTTCCTGTGACTGAATTTGGAGATGCTGCTCTCAGTGGGCATCTCAAGGCGGTATATGCCATGGGAGAGAACCCTCTCATGACGGAGCCCGACATCACTCATGTGAGGAAAGGACTGGAGGCTCTCGAGTTTCTTGCTGTTCAGGAAATCTTTATTTCGGAGACTGCAGAACTTGCAGACGTTATTTTTCCTTCCGCAGCCGCATATGAAAAAGAGGGAACATTTACGAACACTGAACGAAGAGTCCAGTTGCTCAGAACTGCTCGAGAAAAGCCAGAAGATGCAAAATTCGACTGGGAGATCGTTTCGCTCGTTGCAACAAAGATGGGCTACCCTATGACATACAGGAACGCCGCGGCAATCATGGATGAAGTGGCAAGCCTCACGCCATCGTACGCCGGCATTCATCATTGGCGTCTTGAGAAAGGTGGCCTGCAGTGGCCCTGCCCCACTGACGAACATGCTGGAACGAAGATCCTTCACTATGGTGCAGCCTTCAAGAGGCCGAGCGGAAAAGCGCTCATCAGTCCAGTTGAGTATATCGAGGCAAAGGAGCTTCCGGATAAGGAATATCCGATACTTCTTACCACCGGAAGGATTCTCTACCACTTCCACTCTGGACAAGAATCCAGAAGAGTGAAAGTTCTTGACACGTTTGTTCCAAGAAACTATGTGGAGGTCAGCAAGGAAGATGCGAAGGAACTTCATATCGAACACGGCGAAACGGTAAGGGTTTCGACAAGAAGAGGCAGTATCGAAGTCGAGACCAGAATTTCCGATAAGCCGATGAAGGGAGTAGTCTTCATTAGTTTCCATTTCCATGAGGCAAGCGTGAATCTTCTCACAAATGCGGCCCTTGATCCGGTATCGAAGATACCTGAATTCAAAGTCGCAGCATGCAAGATTGAAAAAATCTGATCAGGGGAGGAAAGGAATGGATCTACCGATGTTTACACCACCTCAAATTGCCGAGAAGCTGGGAGATGTTTGTCAGGGCAAGTGCAGGATGCCCATGAAGAAATTCTTTGTTCTTGCGATTCTCGCGGGTGCCTTTATTGCATTTGGTGCACAGTTGTCGATTCTTGTTGGTTCCGATGCGACGCTCGGGTTTGGCTTCACCAAGTTCATTGCTGGAGCCGTGTTCAGCGTGGGACTCATGCTGGTCGTGGTTGCTGGGGCTGAGCTCTTCACGGGTGACAACCTTATTGTTATTTCGGCTTTGGAGAAGAAAGTTCGCTGGGGAGAGGTCCTGAAGACATGGGTTGCAGTCTACATCGGCAATCTGGTCGGTTCGGTCTTTATTGCCCTTCTCTTGTATTGGTCGGGTCTCTGGAGCATGAATGGCAACCTCGTTGGTTCCGCTGCACTCAAGATCGCGGGAACCAAGGTCGGTCTTACCTTCGTTCAGGGACTTGTCAGGGGTATTCTCTGCAACTGGCTTGTCTGCCTTGCGGTGTGGATGGCAACTGCCTCGAAGGATATCATTGGAAAACTGTTCGCAGTCTTCTTCCCCGTCATGGCTTTTGTTGCCTCAGGCTTCGAGCACTCTGTTGCAAACATGTTCTTCATCCCCTACGGCATCCTCCTTAAGTCTGTTCCCCAGGTTGTGGCGGCTACAGGCAAGACCCTTGCAGATTTTGCAGGACTGAACTGGGTAACCCTCTGGACCAAGAACCTCATTCCTGTGACTATAGGTAACATCATTGGTGGCGCATTCTTCGTCGGCTTTATCTACTGGTTCGCATATTTGAAGAAGGGTCCTGGCACTGTGGAGACAAAGTAGGACCAACCTCTCTTGCTGGTGAGAGTGCTTCGGAAAAAAACGATCAGGGAGGAAACCATGGAGTTGGACAATGTGACTCGACCAGTGGGGCAGGCGCAGCCGCTGAGCGATGAAGACAAGCGTTTTCTGCGCGAACTGGTAGAAACAAATCGTACGGAGCATCATGGCCGGCTGTCGTACATGGACATCATGTTCGACCTTGAGCACCACTATGGTAACTCCCTCCCGGGACCTGTGCTGGGCGAAGTCGCTCGACTCCTCGGGACCTCGCCTGCGCAGCTCAACGGCTTCGTCACGTTCTACACGATGCTGTCGACTGAGCCACGGGGACGGCATGTGGTCCGTGTCTGTACAAGCGGGCCATGTCATGTGACCGGCGCTCCATCTATTGTGGCAGAGCTCAAGCGACTCCTTGGAGTTGAATTGGGCGAAACAACTTCGGACGGAATGTTTACGCTGGAAGCTTCCAGCTGTCTTGGCATCTGTGGTGTTTCTCCGGCTCTCATGATCGATGACGATGCGTACGGAAACCTCACGCCGGAAGATCTGCCACGAATTCTCGACGCAAAGAGCGCGGGAGGTGCACAATGAAGCTGTTCTCGACACAGATTATCGTTCCCATTGACTCCAACTCTGTCCTCCAGGGTGCTCTTGAAGTCAAGCACGTTCTCGAGGAGACGATCGGTAAGTACAACCTGGGCAGTCAGGTCTCGGTGGTCGAGACTGGCGCTCTTGGTATCTATGACCAGGGTGTCGTTCTGGCTGTCTTCCCGGATGACGTCTACTACGGTGGCGTGAAGCCGACGGACGTGGAAGAGATCGTCACAGAACACCTCCTGAAAGGACGCGTGGTCTCGCGCCTCACGATTGACCGCTCTCTCTCGTCCAAGCGACTGGTCGAGAAAGAATCAGGGAAGAGCCAGCAGAAAATCGTCCTGAGAAACGCAGGCCTCATCGATCCACAAAGTATCGATGAGTACATTGCCCGCGACGGGTATGGGGCTCTCGCAAAGGCTCTTGCGATGCAGCCCGGCGAGGTTATCCAGGTCCTGAC
>NZ_QXIU01000136.1 GCF_003570935.1 Candidatus Cryosericum odellii | reverse complement strand
TCACCAAGATTCTGGAGTAGGTAGCTGCGATGAGAGATATCATTACGCTCGAGTGCACAGTGTGCAAGAACCGCAACTACACCAGTATCAAGAACAAAAAGAATGACCCAGACAAAGTGCATGTGAACAAGTACTGTTCGCATTGCAGAAAGCATACGGAACACAAGGAAACAAAGTAACTGCAAGTCCCCAGGTAGGCCCGTAGTTCAACTGGTAGAGCATCGGTCTCCAAAACCGAGTGTTGGGGGTTCGAGCCCCTCCGGGCCTGCCACCTTCCTTTGAGGAGGAACGTGTGAGCAATACAAAGACAGTCAAACCGGTATCTATACGCTTCAAAAACTGGATTCGGTCTATGTGGACAGAAATTCGGCATAGGGTCACGTGGCCCCGGCCTCGTGAACTTATGAAGTCCGGAGTGACCATCATCGCCTTCGTCGCATTCTGGGCCATATATATCGGCGCTTGGGACTACTTATTTGCAGCTGCCCTGAAGTGGCTCATCTCGTAGGCTTGGATGGCTGAATGTAACTGGTACCTCCTGCACACATACTCTGGGGCGGAGGAAAAGGCCAGGAACAACCTGGAACAGAAGGTCAAGACGCTGGCTCTCGCAGACCGCGTCTTTTCTGTGGTTCTTCCCGTGGACAATAAGGTGATCATCAAGAACGGGGAGCGGAAAGTCAAACAGGAGAAGGTCTACCCGGGGTATCTTGTTGTCGAGATGATCATGGATGATGAGACCTGGAATGTGGTTACGCACACTCCCGGCATTCTGGGATTTGTTGGCAACTATGGAAAGCCTATTCCTCTTTCGGACGAAGAGGTTGAGCGGATTATCAAGAACAGGGTCTCTGAGGAAGAGGCCGTAGCGAAGCTTCACTTCGAAGTTGGCGACACGGTACAAATCATTGGTGGCCCGTTTGATGGGATGCAGGGTAAGGTCGAGAGTATCTCGCCTGAGAAAGAAAAAGCTCGCATCAAGCTCATGATGTTCGGGCGCGAAATGCCAGTCGAGATTGATTTTGGCTTTATCAAGAAGATCTGATAGATCTGAGTTTA
Source organism: Candidatus Cryosericum odellii (assembly GCF_003570935.1). Taxonomy (GTDB): domain Bacteria; phylum Caldisericota; class Caldisericia; order Cryosericales; family Cryosericaceae; genus Cryosericum; species Cryosericum odellii. The sequence continues at coordinate 4,616 of NZ_QXIU01000136.1, read as the reverse complement.
GGGGGTAGTATCCGCTATGGCGAAGAAGATCGTAGGGTACGCGCGCGTACAGATTGAGGGAGGGAAGGCGACACCAGCACCGCCTGTTGGTCCGGCTCTTGGTCAGAAGGGTGTCAATATCATGGAGTTCTGCAAGCAGTTCAACGAGAGGACCAAGGACAAGGCTGGTTTGGTCATCCCTGCAGTCATAACAGTATTCGAAGACAAGTCGTTCACCTTCATCACCAAGACTCCACCGGCATCGTCCCTTATCAAGAGGGCCATCAAGATCGAGGCTGGATCGGGTGAACCGAATAAGAAGAAGGTTGGTCGTATCACGAAGGCTCAGTTGGCCGAAATCGCCAAGATCAAGATGGAGGATCTCAACACTGCCGACATCGAACAAGCCATCAAGATTATCGGAGGCTCCGCCAAGAGTATGGGAGTCACGGTTGTCGAGTAACGGATTCATAGCGCACGTGGGAGGAGTTTCTCCACGTAACCACGGAGGTAATTCATGAGCAAGAAGGGAAAGAAGTATCAGGAAGTAGCAAAGCTTGTCGACCATGTCAAGATTTATACATTGGATGAGGCCGTCGAGTTGCTCCCAAAATTGAGGACTGCCAAATTCGATGAGACGATCGAGGTTTGCATGAAGCTCAACGTCGACCCGAAACAGGCTGACCAAAACGTTCGTGGCGTCGTGACACTTCCGGCTGGCACGGGCAAGACTGTCAGGGTCGCCGTGTTTACCAAGGGTGACAAGACTGCTGATGCTCAGGAGGCAGGCGCCGACTTCGTGGGTGGCGAGGAACTCGTCGAGAAGATCAAGGGCGGCTGGCTGGATTTTGACGTCACAATCGCAACCCCGGACATGATGGCGACGCTTGGAAAGGTAGCCCGTGTGCTGGGACCACGGGGATTGATGCCCAATCCGAAGGCGGGCACAGTGACGCTGGAAGTAGGGAAGGCTGTTCGCGAGTTCAAGGCCGGCAAGATCGAGTTCCGTGTTGACAAGATCGGTACGGTACATTGCCCTCTTGGCAAGTCGAGCTTCGCTCCTGCTGCCATCAAGGAGAACTTCATGTCTCTTTTTGAAGCGATCCAGAAAGCTCGTCCTTCCTCGGTCAAGGGAACCTACCTCGGCAAGACCTATATGTCGCTCACCATGAGCCCGGCAATCCGACTGGACACGAGCAAACTTTAGAGTACACTTCTACTACAAGTAGTAGCCCAAGACAGCGAGCGGGGTTCATCCCCTCAATCTTGCCCGCCGAGGCGTTTGCGCTTGTTGACCATGTGCAATACGGCTCTCTGTCTTTGGCAGAGAGCTTTTCTTTTCTATGCAAAGAGGAGGTGAAACATGCTAACTAAGGATCAGAAGAAACAACTTGTGGATGACCTTGTCAAGCAACTGAAAGAGTCGGAGTCCATTGTTTTCGTGGGCTACGAGGGGCTGAAGGCGTCATTCGTTGCGAACGAACGCAAGAGGCTGACGAAGCAGGGTATTGAGTACGTTGTTGTCAAGAATACTCTCCTCGAGCGGGCCATGAAGGAAGTTGGCCTGACGTTGCCCGATTCTCTGTTCACGCAGATGACTGCTATCGGACTGGGCAAGACCGATCCATCCATTCTGGCAAAGGCTCTGTACAAGAAGCCGACCGGCAAGCCTGGCGAACAGCGCTTTGTAGTCAAGGGCGCAATCGTTGACGGGAGCTTTTTCGACGAACCGATGGTCGAGCGTCTCGCGCTATTGCCGACCAGAGACGAACTTATTGCTCAGGTGTGCCGCGGCATGAACGGGCCAGTTACAGGGCTAGCCATGGCACTGAAGCAAACTGTAAGCAGTATTGCCTATGCACTTGACAAAGTCCGTGAGCAGAAGGCTCAGGTCACACCGCAAGCATAACATCATTCAATAGGAGGAATGACATGACCAAAGAAGAAATCCTTTCAGCTATCGAGAGTATGACCGTTCTTGACCTTGCTGATCTCGTCAAGATGATCGAAGAGAAGTTCGGCGTTTCAGCTGCTGCTCCAGTTGCCGTTGCTGCTGCTGCCCCGGCCGCTGTTGTCGAAGTCAAGACTGAGTTTGACGTCATCCTCAAGACCGTTGGCGAGAAGAAGATCGAGGTCATCAAGGTTGTCCGCGAGATCACCGGCCTCGGCCTCAAGGAGTCCAAAGACGTCGTCGATGGCGCTCCGAAGCCCGTCAAGGAACACATCCCCGAGAAGGAAGCCAACGAGATCAAGGCCAAGCTTGAGGCTGCAGGCGCTACCGCTGAGGTCAAGTAGTCTCTATAGAATCTCCGCAACAAATGTCCGCGCGGCGCTGACGCGTTGCTGGACACCAAGGGCAGCTGCTTCGGCAGCTGCCCTTTCTGCATATATACCGAAGACGGCACTCCCTGAACCGCTGAGACCAGCGAGAATGGCACCACTTGCGAGGAGCGTACTGCGAATGTTCAGGAAACTGGTTGTGTTTTCGCCGAGAGTTGCCTCAAAAGAGTTCAGGCGCATCTCATTAGAGATTCTAAGTGACGTACGTGTGCGAAGGGCTTTGATGACGGAGTTCAGGTCGATCGTGGGTTCGATTTCTGATGCCCCTTCTCTCGTGATGATGTCGTCAAGAACCACATAGGCACGTCTAGTATCGATACGGAAGATTGGAAGAGCAATGCAGCACCACAGGGGAGGAAGTGGAGGGATCGGGTCCACGATTTGCCCCGTGCCGTGCACGATGCACGGTCCTGACTGGACGAAGAACGGGACATCAGAACCGAGCGAGCTCGCCAGAGCAACGAGCTGATCGTGGCCAAAGGGAAACTCATGGAGCTGGTTCAACGCGAGCAGTGCTGCTCCTGCGTTACCGCTGCCCCCGCCGAGGCCGGTCTTTTCGGGGATTCGTTTCTCCAGGTGCGCAGAAATTTGAAGTATGCGATGCCCGTGGAGTGGCTCCATGGCGTTGTTGAAGGCAAGCCAGGCTTGCTGCACAGAGTTCTGTGAAACCAAGTCAGGACGATTAGAGGTGAGATGAAATTTCCCGGATGATGAGGGAAGCGCGTCGAAGTGGAGTCGATCGCCTGTTGCGACGCTCAGGAAGAGCGACTCCAGTTCATGAAGCGTCTGGTCGTCCCGTCTGGGTATCACGCGCAGCCAAGCGTTGACCTTGATCGTTGTTTCGACGTCAAGGTGCTGTCCGGTATCGCTAGCACGTTGTTCTGCCCGGTTGCCCATATATTTAGTATAGCGGTGAACCGATCGACGTGCATCACTTGGGCCCGAAACAGAGTCCACATGTGGGTTAAGGAGACCGTCTTGTCACTGCGTCGTCGGAGAGTATCGGAGGGAAATCAGGAAACGAAGTCCGAAACAGGGAAACTGGGGGATTGACACGACCATTTCGGCTTGATAGTATGTCATTAGTATGTTGTTTAACATTCGTCGACGTCCGAACAAGCTGACCTTGGAGCAAAACCAAGGGACAAGAAGCGGCTGGCAGGCGTTGAAGACACGGTCTATCTGATGTCTGACAGTCAATCCCTGACTGGGATTTCGAAACAAGGAGGCTAGGATATGTCAAGTTGGTTCTGGTGGATCATTATCGGTATCGCCGCAGGTTGGATTGCGGGGCTAGTCATGAAAGGCAGCGGTTATGGCCTGCTCGGCGATTTGATCATCGGTGCGATCGGTGGCTGGATCGGTGGATACGTGTTCGGGCTGCTGAAAATTCCGAGCAGTGGAATATGGGGAGCTCTTATTACGGCAGTGATCGGCGCGATACTGCTGATTGCCGTGGTGCGGGCCATAAGGGGCGGAAGGAGATAACCGGCCGAAAAGCCGAATAATTGCCTGCGCCGGAACTGGTGGCCTGGTTGGATTCCAATGGAACATCATCACCGTCGGCCCGACCGCCAGTTGTATGTTGTTATCTTGTCCCCTGCATTGACCAGCCACTGAAGAATAGCGTTGGGTGGAGGCCCAAAAAGAAGTAAGAAAGGAGAATGAACATGCCAGAGTTCGGATCGTCCTTTTCGGGATTATCGAACGACAGGAAGCTCACGGATGAGGAACTCGTCAGAGCAATTCGTTTCATGGTGGCCGCAGAGTACGAAGCGATGCAGTTGTATATGCAGCTTGCCGAGTCAACCGACAACAAGCTCGCCGTTAAAGTGCTCAAGGATATAGCGGACGAGGAGTGTGTACACGCTGGAGAGTTTCTGNNAAGAAATCGAGAAAATGAAGTAATGGTTTTCTGGAGAAGACCGCACAACAACCGTTTCCAGCAGATGGCTTCAGCTCCCTGGGCTTGGCTTGGCACTGCTGAAGCGCGAGCCGTTATGTGTCACCCGCCACAACTGCAAGAAGGCCAATATGAGCAAGATAGACACAAACAATTCCTTGGCCGTGCTTGGAGCAGCGTCGCTCCGTGCCTTACCCCCTCTTCCGTATGTCGAAAACGCATTAGAACCGGTCATAACAGCCGAAACGATGCACTTTCACTACGAGAAACATCACGAAGGCTATGTGAGCAACCTGAAATTGTTGGGGAACTTGTTGACTGATTGTTCGAGATCCATTTCCGGACCAGTTGTTTGGCAGGTGATTTGCCTTTAGGGCTTTTTGGGGATGGCAGT
>NZ_QXIU01000135.1 GCF_003570935.1 Candidatus Cryosericum odellii | reverse complement strand
AGTTCGGCTACGACAGCTGTCGTAGGGCTCTTCTCAGACGGCTTGGCGCGTTTTGCCTTGGGGGCTGGCTCGGGCAGGGCTACTGTCTCTGTCAGTTTCTTGTGCGGGATTCGTGACACCTTGGCCGGATGAGCCTCTTCCCGAACCTCGGTCTTGCGTACCGCCTTGGCCGGATGAGCCTCTTCCCGAACCTCGGTCTTGCGTACCGCATGCTTCTTATCTGCCATCATTCACCCCTTTCATGGGCTATCGAGCCATCTTCCGGTGTCACGGCAGACGACCCCGATCGCAGCCTGCTGGCTGCATCTTTCACTCCCTGATAGCTTAACTGGTGTTCTTCAAGACTCCATCGACCAACCAGGGCCGCAGCTTCCGGTCCGAGTTGTGCAACCAGCGAGGGCACCAGAGCTGCTTCTCCAGAGGTTTCGCGGCGCAGTACACTGAGAATCTCCTGACAGGCTTCGTCCTGCAACGACAGTCCGTCGAGGAGTGGCGAGAGCTCTGAAAGCCGGTCGAGATTGTGTATCAGGCCATGGACGACTTCCTGCTCAAGCACGGATCGCATGCTCTGCAGAGATCCCCCCGTCGGAATCCTGGAGTGTCCGAGACTCTTCCGCGGGAGTCTCCATGGATCAGCGACTGCAGGCTGTTCGGCGTGCGTGCGGCCCTTGCGGTAGATTGCGAGAACCTCTTCCTCACGAACGTTGACCCTGCGAGCAATCTGAGTAAGGAGTTGAGTTCTGAGCAGTGAGTCCTGCATGTCGTCCACGGACTCCATCATTTCTTGCACAAATGCTCTTCGATCGGTTACTGAGTTCATGTCCCTGCCCACGACGGCAGCATCGAGCAGAAAATCGCCTACGGATCTTGCCTGGTCCAGGGCGACCTGGTACTGAGCCTTTCCCCCAGGTTCGCGCAACAGTTCATCTGGGTCCTTTGCCCCCTCGACCTTGACCACGGCTACGTCCAGCCCGGTTCGGTCGGCTATCGAGAGTGCAAGACGAGCAGCGCGCTGGCCGGCTTCGTCACTGTCGAAATTGAGCAGAACGCGAGAGGCGCTCCGTCTCAGCAGGGTACCCTGTTCCTCTGTGAATGCCGTGCCAAGCGAGGCAACGACATTGGTGAAACCTGCGGCGTGGAGAGCGATAGCATCCATGTATCCCTCGACGACGATAGCCGTCCCGGTTTCACGTATGGACGGCTCAGCCAGAGGGAGCGCGTAAAGCGTCCTTCTCTTGGCAAACAGCGGAGTCTCGGGGCTGTTTGTGTACTTGGGCATCGACCCGTCGATGGCTCGTCCACCAAATGCGATGATGTTGCCGATGCTGTCCCAGATTGGAAACATCAGTCGATGGGCAAATGGCGAGAACGAGTGCCCTTCATGCCGTTGCACGATGCCGGTGCGTGCGAGACTATCCTCATCGATCCCGTGTTCCGCACACCACTTGACGAGACTGTCTGTGTTGCGAGGACAGTAGCCAAGAGAGAAGTGCTTCACAGTCTCAGAACTGAGTCCACGATTTCTGACATACTCCTGGCACTCACCTGCTTGACTGCTTTGCAACGCAGCAGCAAATGCGGTCGCGACGAGCTTAAGCGTTTGCAGGAGTTCCTGACGCTCCCTCGACGCCGCTGTGGACATATGCCATGGCGGCAGCTCGACATGGAATTCCTTGGACACGATCTCGATTGCTTCTGGAAGCGACACGTTGTGCACCTTGCGCACAAACGTCAGCATGTCTCCGGATGCCTTGCAGCCAAAGCAGTAGAACATGTTCTTGTCAGGGCTGACCGTGAATGACGGCGTTTTTTCATGATGAAAAGGACAGAGGCCCACATAATTGCGACCCTGTTTGCGCAGTTTGACATAATGGCCAATGACGTCAAGGATACCAATCTTGGTGCTTATGTCGGCGATGTACTCTTTGTATTCCATACCACCTAGGTATACGAAAGAGGAGGCTCGAATCGTTCCCGGCCTCCTCACATACATACCACAATCGGTTTTCTAAGCCTGGTTAGACGTAGATGTGCGGCATCACCAGGTCTGTTGCTACCTTGAGCGCCATACGGTCCGTCATCGAGGCAATATAGTCCGTCACGATCCGTGCCGTGCCCTGGAGGTCTCCACGGAACATGGAAACCGGATCATTTGACTCACAGGTCATGGGGTGCTCTCGCAAATAAGGGTCCATACGCCTCACATCTTCCATGCAGAAGTCGAAAATGCGAGACAGCAGGTCACGTGCTTTCCCTTCCTCGCGTTTTGGTTCTGAATGCATGTATACCCTGTCTTTCAAGAACAGCATCAGGCCGTCCATGGCCTCCTGTATGGGTCGGCTCATGACGATTTCGCCCACAGCAGAGCTGGACCGGATGATGTCCAGCACCATCGTATCGAGGCGTTGCGAATAGAAACTACCCAGCGCCTCCGTGGTCACCGTCGGAACGTCGGTTGCATCGATGATTCCGGCGTGTATGGCGTCATCGAGGTCGTGGTTGACATAGGCGACCCTGTCGCAGAGTCGCACGATCTGTCCCTCCAGAGTCTGTGGACTCCGCATGTCCTCCAGTTTGCTCATTTCTTCAAGTCCCTTGCTGTGAGAGGCAATGCCGTTGCGGGTCTCATAGGTGAGATTGAGTCCAAAGAGTACATCCCCGTGTCCACGCTCACGACGCTCCAGAGTGTCGACCACGCGAAGGCTCTGTAGTGCGTGCTCGAATCCCAGACTGGGGTCAATACTCTTCAACTTTGCATCCAGGACAGCTTCTCCAGTGTGTCCGAATGGCGCATGGCCAAGGTCGTGTCCCAGTGCAATTGCTTCGACGAGATCCTCGTTGAGACCGAGAGCGTCACACACTGAGCGCGACAGCTGCGCGACCTCGAGGGTATGAGTGAGTCTTGTACGTATCTCGTCGCCCTTGGGTGCCATAAACACTTGTGTCTTGTACTGGAGCCTGCGGAACGCCCTCGAGTGAATGATGCGGTCGCGGTCTTTCTGGAATGGGGATCGGATGGCGTCATCATCTTCGGGCAAGATTCGTCCCTTGCTGGCAATGCCAAAGGCTGCTCCCTGAGAGAGCAGCCTTCCTTCCCTATCCCTGTAGTTCGTGATAGGCAGCATGTATGAGAATTCTATGCTAGCTGGCGGCCGGCCTGTTCTTGATGGCAGCCTGCGCAGCTGCAAGGCGCGCAATGGGGACGCGTGGAGCCGAGCAGGAAACATAGTCGAGACCTGAGGTGTGGCAGAAATCGATCGAATCAGCCTCACCCCCCTGTTCCCCGCAGATGCCGATTTCGAGGCCGGGGTTCGTCTGGCGGCCAAGAACCACCGCGATGCGGATGAGCTTGCCCACGCCTTTCCGGTCGATGGTCTGGAATGGGTCGACGTCCAGGATCTTCGACTCGAGGTAGGCCGGTAAGAACGTGCCTGCGGCATCATCGCGGCTATAGGCATACGTCGTCTGAGTGAGGTCGTTGGTCCCAAAGCTGAAGAACTCCGCGTACTCGGCGATCTCATCTGCAGTCAGGCATGCGCGCGGTACTTCGACCATGGTGCCGATCTTCACGGCAACCGTGATGCCCTCACGCTTGAACACCTTGTCGAGCTCTTCCTGAACCAGAGGCTTGAGTACCTTGATCTCATTGACGTGGCCGACGAGGGGAAGCATGATCTCGGGCATCGGGTGCAATCCTCGCTTGACCAGTGTAGCAGTTGCCTCGGCGATTGCACGGACCTGCAGCTGGTAGATGTCGGGATACAGGATTCCAACGCGGCAGCCGCGGAACCCGATCATCGGGTTGAACTCCTTCAGCTCGTTGTACCGCTTCATGACCTTCTGCAGATAGGCGATGCGTGCTTCGTCGTGAGCTGTCTCTGCCTCGGCCATTTCTTCAGTGAGTCGGTCTATCTGGGGAAGGAACTCGTGGAGAGGCGGGTCCAGCAGACGGATGATAACGGGGAAACCATCCATGGCCTCAAGGATCTTCTCGAAGTCGTCGCGTTGCATGGGAAGAAGTTTCTCGAGGGCGGGGGTACGCTCTTCGAGCGAACCTGCGATGACCATCTCTTGCATGAGGGGCAGACGCTCGGGGTCGTTGAACATACGCTCCGTGCGACACAAGCCAATGCCCTCTGCACCAAAAGCGCGTGCCTTGTGGGCATTCGCGGGCGTGTCGGCGTTGGCACGTACACCGAGACGGCGAATGCCGTCTGCATAGCCAAGCAAGGTCGCAAGTTCGGCCGTCTGCTCGGC
>NZ_QXIU01000134.1 GCF_003570935.1 Candidatus Cryosericum odellii | reverse complement strand
GCAAGTTCGGCCGTCTGCTCGGCATCCACCATGGGGGCTTGGCCCAGGATGACTTCGCCAGTGGTGCCGTTCACCGTAATGACGTCGCCTTCGTGGACGGTCACACCATTTGCCACGAACGTTTTCTCAACACCGTTGAGTTTTATCTGGTCGGCGCCAACTACGCACGGCTTGCCCAGACCACGCGCTACAAGCGCTGCATGCGCCGACGCGCCACCACGTGTCGTCAGTGTCGCCTGAGCCTTGGAGATACCATCGATGTCCTCGGGAGACGTGTCCTGACGAACAAGAACAACCTTCTCTCCAGCTTCTCCAAGCTCGGCAGCCTTCTTTGACTCGAAGATGACTTTTCCATACCCGGCACCTGGGGAAGCAGGGATTGCCCTAGCAATGACCTGGACCTTGGCCTGCGGGTCTACCTGTGGATGCAACAGGGTGTCGAGCTGTGTGGGAGTCACCCGCATGACCGCTTCTTCCTTTGTGAGGAGACCCTCGACGACCATGTCGACTGCGACCTTGACGGCTGCGACCGGGCTCCGTTTGGCATTGCGAGTCTGCAGCATGAACAGTTTGCCACGTTCGACCGTAAACTCCATGTCCTGCATGTCACGATAGTGCTTCTCGAGAAGAAGCGATACTTCGACGAGGCGCTTGTACGTTTCGGGTATCTCGGTCTCCATTTCGTCGATGTTCTTTGGCGTGCGAATGCCGGCGACGACGTCTTCGCCCTGGGCGTTGACAAGATACTCGCCCGAGAAGCGCTTGGCTCCGGTGGAATTGTCACGGGTGAAACAGACGCCCGTTGCCGAGTCGTTGCCCATGTTGCCGAAGACCATGGACTGAACCGTGACGGCCGTACCAATGAGACTGTCGATTTTCTCGATCTTGCGGTAGGTGATGGCTCGCTCGGTATTCCATGAGCGGAATACGGCACCCACTGCCCCGAGCAACTGGTCCATCGGGTCCTGCGGGAAGGGCTTGCCAGTCTTTTCCTGGACAAGCGCGAAGTACTTCTGGACCAGGGCCTTCAGGCTGTCGACGGACAGGTCAGTATCCAGTGTGACCCCCTGAAGCTGCTTCTGCTCTGCAAATATGGTCTCGAAGCTGTTGTGCTCGATACCCAGCACGACGTTACCATACATCTGCGTGAATCTGCGGTAGGAGTCCCAGGCGAAGCGCGGGTTTCCAGTCAGTGCCGCAAGGCCTTCAACGGTCTCGATGCTGAGTCCGAGGTTGAGGATTGTGTCCATCATGCCTGGCATCGAGACTGCTGCACCTGAGCGGACGGACACGAGCAGCGGGTTCTCCGCTGAGCCAAACTTCTTGCCAAGCTTGCCTTCCAGTCTGGCAAGATGTTCTCTGATCTCATTCCTCAGAGCCTCAGGGATATCGCCGACCTTGAGGTACTCAGGGCACATCTCCGTCGAAATCGTGAAACCGGGAGGTACGGGAAGCCCGATTTTTGTCATCTCTGCAAGGCCCGCCCCTTTTCCTCCGAGGATGGTCTTCATTTCCTTGCTGCCTTCTTCGAAATCGTAGACAAACTTCCGCTGGTCCATAGTTCCTCCTGTCAGGCCTAGGTTAGCTTGGAATAGTCGCAAACAAGCCCAAGTATATACTTGAGGTAGCACAAAAGCAATAAACGTGCGCTTCGCACGCATTCGTCGGTGGCCATGACGAGGATGTGGTCAAAGAAAGTCGTGACGGGAACGGCGAGTTCCTCACATGTCCGGATGGCCTCTGGATATTTCCGCGCTGCCAAGAACTGAAGTATTCGCGGTGCAGCCGCCTCGGCCGCACCTCTGAGCACGAGTTCCTCGGGATCCGTCAACAGCAAGTCTGCAGGAAGGCTCGTCGCAGCAGGAAGCCCCTTGGTGATGTTCTGTATCCTGCGATGACTGTCCGCAAGGGTCACGAGTACGGCGTCGCCGGCCGCTTCATGCAGCGCCTGCATGCGTTCGGGAATGGAACCCAGTTCGACGACTGGGAGATTTTCAAGCGGGGCGTATTCCCTGGTCAGCTGTTTCTCCTTGAAATACTGGATAATACGTCCTTTCAGGTAGTCCATGACTCTCTGCTGCAGGTCTTCAGGATGTGGCAGGGATCCAGTAGTCTGATATCCTTCGACCGCTTTCTTCACAAGAGTTTCCAGGTCTACAGACTCGCGTGACTCGACGATTGTGCGGACGATACCGTTGCCGGCACGCCGGAGGCCGTAGGGGTCTTCTGACCCGGAAGGGTTGAAACCAGTGCCAAAGATGCCCGTGAGCGTGTCGACCTTGTCGATGATTCCGAGCAGTCGCCCAACCCTCGTTGCTGGAATGTCTTCGGAAGGAGAACGAGGCACGTACTGCTCACGGATGGCGGATACAATCTCTGGCGAACCGCCGGCACGCGAGAGATAGACGCTGCCGATCTCTCCCTGGAGCGATGTGTACTCCTTCACCATACTGGTCGCAAGATCTGCTTTGGAGAGGTGGGCTGCAGCGACGAGCGTTGCTTCCTCTTCGGGCGTCACCGCAGTGTACATGGTCGCACTGGTTGCCAGTCGCTCGAGCCGCAGAGTTTTGGTGGCCATGGTGCCAAGTTTGTCCATAAAGATCAGAGTATCCAGTCGGCCCACATATGTCTCCAGAGGCTCTCGCATGTCTTCCTGGATAAAGAAGGCTGCATCCAGAAGACGGGCATTGGCGACGCTCTCATTGCCTCGTCGCACGATATCGATGAAGTCGGTAAGGCCGTTGCGAACGCTCAGGAAGTGTGGAACGACATTTTCGTTCTGGTCGTACACCAGGAAGGAATGCATCTGTTGCTGGAGCACAGAACGGACGACGCTTTCAGGGAGCTCGGTAGCCGTTTTCGGGAGGTCTCCCAGGAAGACGGACGGGTATTCAACGAGGTTCACAACCTCATCCAGAAGATCGCCCATATTCTCTCCGAGCTTGAAGCCAAGAGGCTTCAGCAGCTTGTCTGCCTGTTTTTCGATCAGGCGGCGGCGTTCGGCGGGGTCGACGATGACGAATGCTTCGCGTAGCCGCCGTATATAATCTTCCGGTGACGTCACCGTTATTGGTTTCGGCTTGCCAACGCGGAGGCCAAAGGTCGTGTTCGAGCTCTGTACTCCGGCTACTTCCCAGTGAAGAACTTCGACGCCGAGTAGCGCGAGCAATCCGCGAATGGGGCGCGCAAACTGGAACCCAGACTCCTCCCAGTGCATCATCTTGGGGAACGTGATTTCGTGGGGCAGGCGAGGGAGAAAGGCTTCGACGAGCTCAGAGGACTTCTGTCCCGCAACCGTTTTCCGGGCGTAAATGTATGACTTGTCGGCGACGTCCACGGCGTAGGTGTCGGCAGGATCCACGCCCTGCCCTCTGCAGAAGCCGAGCAGAGCCGGCGTAGGGTTTCCCTGAGCGTCATAGCTCGACGCCTCGGCTGGTCCTTTTACTTCCGTGGTTCGGGTGTCCGTCTGCTCCTTGACGTTGTGAGTTAGCACAACAAGCCGCCGTGGCGTGGAGAAGCCACGGACATCTCCATGCACGATGAAGGACTCGTCGAGATGCGCCGTGACATGTTCGACCAGTTGCGCCTGAGCAGCGTCCACGAAACGTGCCGGAAATTCCTCAGTCAAGATCTCGATCAGCAGGTCACTCATGGTTTTCGTTCTCCAGGTAGAGGTTCGCGCAACCGTACGCGAGACGGCGTACGCGGGTAAGATAGGCCATACGCTGAGAAACGCCGACGGTGCCACGGGCGTCAAGGATGTTGAACGTATGTGAGCATTTCAGGAGGTACTCGTAGGCAGGAGTGATGAGTTTCTTGTCGATCATGCGCTGAGACTCCTTTTCGCAGAGGTCGAACATCGTGACAAGCGCCTCGATGTCGGCTTGCTCAAACGAGTAGATACTGTTTTCCCGCTCGGCCTGCTGTCGCAAGTCTCCATAGGTGACGCCGTCGTGCCATTCCAGTTCATAGACGTTCTTCTTCTCCTGAACGAACATGGCGAGTCGTTCGAGACCGTACGTTATCTCGACTGCCACAACGGGGACTTCCTGGCCGCCTGCCTGCTGGAAGTACGTGAATTGCGTTACTTCCATGCCGTCGAGCCAGACTTCCCAGCCGACACCCGCAGCCCCAAGTACTGGCGTCTCCCAGTTGTCCTCGACGAACCGGATGTCGTGTTCGGCCGGCTTGAGACCGAGCAGGTAGAGGCTTCGCAGGTACGTGTCCTGAATGTCAGTGGTGGGAGGCTTGACGATGACCTGCAACTGGTGATGCATGTAAAGACGGTTCGGGTTCTCGCCGTATCGACCGTCTGCTGGACGTCGCGATGGTTGTACGTAGACGGCTTTCCAAGGTTTGCGCCCCAGGACTCGCAGGAATGTATAAGGGCTCAGCGTACCCGCCCCTACCTCCTGATCATACGGGAACAGACGTGTGCAACCTTCGTCTTCCCAGAAGCGCTCCAGCTTGGAAACCATTTCTTCAAAGTTCATGGCATGACTCCTTGGGTTCTTCTCTTGTGTTGATGTGAAACAGTGTAGCAGCGTTCTGCGCGAACGGCTCGAAGGCTTGTGTGACGGCCAGTTTGCTGGCAGCAGACCTCAGCAGTCGCAGCGTCAGTGCAATACCCATGAGCGTACGACGCGCATCGATGCTGCCTTCTCCGGTCCGAAGGAACCTGACGAGCCCCGGAGAGAGGACAACATCTGTTTCAGCTGTCGCGCAGGGGAAACAATGAAAGGCATTATCTCTCATGGAGAAGTGTACATTCTTGTCTAGTGCCGCTCCGCAGCGTTCACAATGCAGAGAACTGATACCGAAACCGAGTTCAGTGAGGACATCAAGGGTGAACTGCAGGAAGGCTCTGTCCTCCTCGGCGGCATTCGCCGAGATGTTGAGCTTCGACAGAGCCGTAATGTACGCGGCAAACAAGCCCGGTTCCACCGAGGATGGCTCAAGAACGCATTCTGTCAGCTGGTTCATTGCCATGCCTTTCAGCGATCTCGACAGAGACGATAGAACACCGGTATAGACCACTCGTTCCTCCGAACTGACCACAGTCAGGAAGTGGGAGCGGTCGTACAGGCGGAGGTAAAGGAGCGAGAAAGGTTCGAACGAAGTTGACCATTTCGCATCTGGGGCTGCTGCCCCTCGAGCAACAGCCGTGACTTTGCCCAGTTCTCTGGAGAAGAGCACCAACCGCTTGTCCTTCTCTCCTACCCTCGAAGCATTGAGAATGGAGGCGAGTGTCCAGTGATAGACCATTGAGTGCTACTGCTGTGCCTCCGCAAGAATGGCGGCAGACGCAGAAACTCCGAGGCGGGTTGCCCCAGCATTGAGCATAGCGATGGCAGTGTGAAGATCGCGGATACCTCCTGCGGCCTTCACGCCGATGAGAGGTCCCACGACCTCGCGCATCAGCCTGACGTCGTCTTCTGTAGCGCCTGCCTTGCTGAAGCCGGTGCTCGTCTTGACAAACCCTGCTCCGGCCGAGACGGCGATGGCACATGCCACCCGTTTCTCCTCATCGGTAAGCAGGCATGTCTCGATAATGACCTTTACGAGAGCATCTCCAGCCGATGCGACAACCGCTCCGATGTCCTGTGCAACTCCGCGGTAGTTTTTTTCCTTGAGCCATCCGATCTGGATGACCGTGTCGATCTCCGACGCTCCCTGGTGGATGGCCAGCTCTGTCTCCCGCGCCTTGGCAGCTGACAGAGATGCGCCAAGCGGAAAGCCCACGACGGATGCCACGCGCACGTTAGACCCATTCAGGGCGGCAGAGGCGGTCTCAACCATGGACGAGTTGATACATACCGCCACCGTTCCGAGCTGTATGGCTTCGGCACACAGTCGCTCGATATCGGCGCAAGTTGCCTCGGGCCTGAGGAGAGTGTGATCCATCAATCCAGCAAGTTCCTTCCTCGTAATCTGATCGGTATACATTGATTGCCTCCGAGTATTTGAATCCTTTATATTATCGCGTTACTGCGCCAGAAATCAACGGTTTGCGGTGACTGAAAGCTTGACACCACTATACTTTGCACTACAATTATTGCACGATTAGCAGTCTTGTACTGAGAGTGCTAACATCCAGAGAATTCAAGGCTGCATGCAGCCCATATGGTGACAATTAACCGGAGAGCCTACACATGATGAACCGAAGCAGGTGGTATATGGCTGGTGAGGAGCGAGGTGCAGAGAAGGATGAGTCCGAGTGTGTTCAGTCGGTCCCCGAGGTGCCCTTGGATTCAGCTCCCGACCATGAGGATGGTGATGGAGGGCAGGCATTGAGAACGCTTGGGTCCAGAATACGGGAGTTGCAGCACGAAGTAGAGCGTCTCAACAGCGCCGTTCATGAGGAGCAGATGCTGCGCATCCGCGAACAGGCGACGCTTCAGCGTGACAAGAGTTCCTTTGAAGCCAGGACCAAGTTGGCGCTGTTTCTTGATCTACTTGCAATCGTCGATAGTTTCGACCATCTCGTGAAGCATGGTGAAGGGACTCAGGACGATTCGAGCCTCCTCGTAGGTTCTCAGGCCGTTCTCGGGCAACTAAACCAGTTTCTCGCCAGGAATGGAGTCCACAAGCTGGAGGGGCTGGAGG
Source organism: Candidatus Cryosericum odellii (assembly GCF_003570935.1). Classification (GTDB taxonomy): domain Bacteria; phylum Caldisericota; class Caldisericia; order Cryosericales; family Cryosericaceae; genus Cryosericum; species Cryosericum odellii. The sequence continues at coordinate 1,793 of NZ_QXIU01000134.1, read as the reverse complement.
GCGGTGTCTATGATTCCGCAACGTGCGAAATTGCCCGTGTCGTTACCGATTCTGGTGCGCCAGCCAATACCGTGGTAAGAGTCCTGCGTGATGGCTACAAACTAGGAGAGATGTTGCTGCGGCCGGCTATGGTGGATGTCGCCTCGGAACCGCAGGTAACCGTTGAAAGCAGTGACGCTGGCGAAGACTGATCAGGTTGTTGAGAAGTATTCTAACTAAGGAGGTTTGTCGAACATGGAAGAGAAGATTATTGGTATAGATCTTGGAACTTCGAATTCTGCAGCAGCTGTCATGGTCGGCGGCAAGCCGACGATCGTGCCGGCGGCAGAAGGTGTCAGCATTGGAGGAAAGGCTGTTCCGTCCTACGTCGCGTTTACCAAAGATGGGCAGGTGCTCGTTGGAGAACCGGCGCGCCGCCAGGCAGCTCTGAACCCCGAAACGACGATTCAGGCCATCAAGCGAAAGATGGGGACCGACTACACGGTGACGATGTTTGGCAAGACGTACACGCCACAGCAGATCAGTGGGTTCATCCTTCGCAAGATCAAGAATGACGCGGAAGCTTTCCTTGGGCAGAAGGTATCCAAGGCGGTCATTACCGTACCCGCATATTTCAACGACGCACAGCGTCAAGCGACCAAGGATGCAGGCGAAATCGCCGGACTCGAGGTTGTTCGCCTCATCAATGAGCCGACTGCCGCGGCATTTGCCTACGGACTCGACAAGACGGAGGGCGAGCACAAGATCCTGGTCTTCGACCTTGGTGGCGGTACGCTGGACGTGACTATCATGGAGTTCGGAGGAAACGTTTTCACTGTGAAGTCGACGTCGGGCGACACGCAGCTCGGCGGAACGGATATGGACAATGCTCTTCTGAACTACGTTGCCGAAGACTTCCATAGCCAGAACGGTATCGATCTGCGTGTCGACAAGATGGCGATGCAGCGCCTTCGTGAGGGCGTGGAAAAGGCCAAGGTCGAACTCTCGACGACCTTCGAGACGACTATCAACTTGCCCTTCATCACTGCAGATGCGAGTGGTCCAAAGCACTTGGTCATGCCCATTACCCGTGCCAAGCTCGAGTCTCTGGTCCAGCCCATCATCGACAGGTGCCGTGAGCCGGTCAACCGTGCTGTCGCTGATGCCGGTCTCACCCCACAACAGATCGACAATATCATCCTTGTCGGTGGTCCGACCAGGATGCCAATTGTTCAGAAGTTTGTTGAGAGTTATTTTGGCAAGACTCCGGAGCGCGGCGTCGATCCCATGGAGTGCGTTGCCATGGGTGCTGCGATCCAGGGTGGAATCATGGGCGGCGAAGTTAAAAGTGGGATGGTCCTGGTTGACGTCACTCCGCTCACACTCGGCATCGAAACGCTCGGTGGTGTCGTTACGGAGATGATCAAGCGCAATACTGCCGTGCCTATCTCCAAAACCCAGACCTTTACCACAGCGAGTGACAGTCAGACACAGGTCGAGATCCATGTCCTGCAGGGCGAGCGCCCGATGGCAAAAGACAACATGTCGCTGGGACGCTTCATCCTCGACGGAATTGCTCCTGCGCGTCGTGGCGAACCACAGATCGAGGTCAGCTATGACATCGATGCAAACGGTATCGTGCACGTTACTGCCAAGGACAAGGCTACTGGCAAGGAACAGCACATTACCATTGAGAATGCAACGAAACTGAAGGATGACGAGATCGAGCGGATGAAACGCGAAGCGGAACAGTTCGCTGACCAGGATAAGAGAGTCAAGGAAGAAGTCGATCTCAAGAACCGCGCGGATCAGGT
>NZ_QXIU01000133.1 GCF_003570935.1 Candidatus Cryosericum odellii | reverse complement strand
CTCAAGAACCGCGCGGATCAGGTTGTGTTCAGCGGACGCAAGACGCTGACAGAAAACGCGGCCAAGATTTCTCCCGACGTCAAGACAGAGGCAGAGAAGAAGCTCACTGAACTCGAGGACCTGGTACGTGACAACAAGACCTCGGACATCGAAGCGAAGATCGACGAAGTGAACACTGCGTTCTCCAAGGTTACCGAGGACTTGCAGCATCAGGCTGGCCAGCAGCAGGAACCGGCAGCTGCTCAGGAGAATCAATCTGAGGCTCAGCAGCCCCCGCAGGACGGACAAACTGTCGAGGGTCAGGGGACTCCGAAGCAATAAGAACGGCAATTCAAGCCAAGCGCCAATTCCTGAGTGGAGGTCGATGTGGCAACTGATCGAGACTACTATGATGTCATGGGAGTGCCCAAGGGGGCCTCCCAGGATGACATCAAGAAGGCCTATCGTGAGCTGGTTAAGAAGTACCATCCCGACCTCCATAAGGACGACCCCCAAGCACCCAGGCAGATGTCAGACGTCAATGAGGCGTACGATACGCTAAGCGATCCTGCGAAGCGACAACAGTATGATGCCTATGGTAAGGCCGGCCCCACTGGTTTCCCGGGTACAGGTCAGGCTTGGGCTCCTCAGGGCGGCGGTTCCGGCGAGACATTCGGGGGTTTTGACATTGGAGACCTCTTTGGCAGTTTCATGGGGGGGTTTGGTCGTCAGCAGACCGAGGAGAGCTCACACGGACGGGACCTCAGCGTCAGCATGACTCTTACGCTGGAACAGGCTGTGTTCGGTGTCAAGGAAGAAATCCAGGTCAGACGGTACGATACGTGTGCGACCTGCCACGGCACTGGAGCAGCCTCAGGCACGTCTCCTAAGGTGTGTCCTACCTGCAACGGCAAAGGCGAGGTCCGTCAAGTTCAAGATACCATCTTCGGGCGGGTCGTGACTGCCGGGGTTTGTCCTACGTGCCGCGGCGAGGGTAGGGTCATAGAGTCGCCATGTTCGGCCTGCAAGGGTTCTGGTGTCACGAAAGCCGACAAGACCATAGAGGTGACGATTCCTGCAGGTGTCGACAGCGGCATGAAAGTACGTATCGCAGGACAGGGAGATGCCGGCAAGCATGGCGGTCAGTCTGGCGACCTGTACCTCTTCATAACCGTCCAGCATGATTCCCGGTTTGAACGGCAAGGGAGTTCCCTGTATCACACGGTCCGGGTGTCGCCTGCCAAGGCAGTACTCGGAACAACCATCGCGGTGCCTCTCGTGGAAGGCGGAACGGAGACTGTGACGATACCGGCCGGAAGCCAGCATGGTGCCGAGGTACGAATTCGCGGCAAAGGAGCTCAGGCGGTCGGAGAACGACGCCGAGGGGACTACATCGTTCGGATCGAGATAGGTGTTCCCAAGACTCTCACGGCTGAGCAACGGAAGCTTTATAAACAGCTTGCCGATATCGAGAAGTAGTCACGTTGAATCGTGTGCAAAACGGGCTGGGACTCTGCCGACCCGTTTCTTCGTTGTCGACACGGAATTCGCTCATTGCACAGGCGGGGAGTGGCGTGTATACTTGACGTTGGTAGCTCTGGGCAGATGAGGACAGGCTGCCGGAGACGAGCGTGACAGAGCCAGAATTAATGATGAGAGAGATATAATCGGTGTCAGCGAAACGGATTAGTGACGCAGTTGGCGACTGTCCGGCTACTCGATGTCTCGAAGCTGCTCTTGTTTCTAACCGGCTGGCACATGCATATCTTCTTGTGGGAAGAGACGAGGGCGCCAAGCTTGCGTTGGCGGCAGCTATTGCCAAGGCGGGCAACTGCCGGGGTGACCACGGTCCGGGGGAATTCTGTGACGCGTGTCCGTCGTGCCGACAGGTGGATGCAGGGGGTTCGGCGAACATAAGGATTTTTGGAGACTCAGGCGTTCTCAAAATAGAGACTGTCGACCAATTTATCTCGTATGCATCGGTCAAAACCGCGTCGGGCTGCCTCAAGGTGAGCGTTTTCCGCGGAGTGGATTTTTTCACAGATGTTGCGGCCGACCGGATTCTTAAGACTATTGAAGAACCGACTTCGGGTAACGTCTTTCTGCTGCTTTCTCGGAACAGCAGGCGCGTTTTACCCACGATTCGATCGCGGGTCCAGATCATGAAGGTCGAGCAGAGTACTCAGGAGGCCGTGGATTTTCAGGATATGACCTCCACTACCGGCGAGGACGCCTGCCTCGAAGTCTTGCTGGAATTTGCCAAGGCGAACAAAAGCCTCTCCGAGACCGTCAGTCGTCTCCTCAGGATGGACAGTCAGAATAGCCTCCGAGACAACGCGACGGGGGGTTTGCAGACGATCGCACTTTTTATGAACAGTGTTCTGCGAGCGAGAGGAAAGGTTTCCCCTCTCGCCGGAATATCACTCTCTACGGAACCTGAACTGGCCCGAGTGAACTTCGTGCTGGACGAATCCAGGGTTGGGCTCTTTCTGGACCATCTGGGGGAGCGCCTGAAGCACATAGAACAGAACGTGAACCCTGAACTCGTCCTGACAAACGCCCTGCTGGAACTGAGGAGAATGACCACTCATGAATGATCCCACTTTTATGTTGTCGGCGAGTTGCTCCTCGCCACGTTTTCTGAGTGCTCGTTCGGCCAAGTCGTACCAGACGTACATGGTCGAAATCAGCGACAATGCTGCGTTGCTCCCGGGTGACGAGATTCTTGCAATTGGCAGCGACAAGGAGCTGATGCACGTCATCATCGGCTACCCAAGGCACGATACATCAGGAAAGAAGCGGGCTGCGGGCAGCCTCAAGTACGTCCGTAAACTTGTCCCGACTGACGTCGAGCGCCTTGAGGAGAATCAGCGAAAACAAGACACAGCGGTGATTCTGTGCAAGGAGCAGGTGCGGGCGACCAGACTCGCAATTCACCTCGTGAACTGTGAACTCTCGTTTTCGGGCAAACAGTATGTGTTCTATTTTACGGCCGAAACCCGTGTCGATTTCCGAGCCCTTGTTTCCACTCTATCCCGGTCGCTGAAAGCTAAGGTGCAGATGTGGCAAATCGGCTCCCGCGATGAAACCCGTTTCTTTGCTACGGTCGGCATGTGCGGGCGCGAGCTATGCTGCAACTGTTTTCTGAAGGAGATCAAACCGGTCAGTCTCAAGTGCGCCCGGGTGCAGAACTTGAGCTTGAACCCCAACAAGATAACGGGCGTCTGTGGCAAGCTGATGTGCTGCCTCAGATACGAGACCTATGAGTACACCGACGCGTCAGGACTTGACGTCAAGAAGAAACCCAAGGAAGGAGCCACCCAATAGAGGAGATGGCTCGAATACCAGAGAATTCCGCAATGCAACCAGGATCACCGTTGTTATTGCGATTCCAGGAGCCTGTCTAGTGGTTGGATTCTGTTTATGAGCATTGTGGTCGGAATGAGCGGGGGCGTGGACTCTGCTGTCTCTGCATTGCTCCTGAAAGAGCTTGGTGAACATGTCATCGGGGTCACTCTGCACTTCTCTCAGCACAGTGCCTGCTGTGACATTGGTTCCACGCGACGGGCGAAGGCCCAGTGCGAATACCTTGGAATTGCCTGGCACAATGTCGACGTGAAGGACCGCTTTGACTGCCAAGTCGTCCAGCCGTTCTGGCAGGCGGTAGCAGGAGGAGCCACTCCAAATCCTTGTGTGTTCTGCAACGAACACGTGAAGTGGCAGGGATTGCTTGATGTAGCCGATGAGCTGCATGCCGATCTTGTCGCGAGCGGTCACTACGCGGGAATCGTCCACAGTGAGGATGGGGACCAGATCTGCCGCGGCATGGACCAGGCAAAGGACCAATCGTATTTCCTGTACCGACTTTCGGCAGAGCAGCGTCGGAGGGTCCTTTTCCCTCTCGCAGGGCGCGTCAAGAGCGACGTGATGGCACTGGCCTCCCGATGGTTCAGCTCTGATCTTTTGGCAAGTCGCGAGAGTCAGGATTTGTGCTTTGTAGAAGGCCTGGTCAGCGAAGAGATCCGTCGTCGCTTGCCATGCATGCCCGGAGACATGGTCCTGACGGATGGAACCGTCATCGGGACGCACCAGGGGCTGGCGTCATATACGGTCGGCCAGCGGTCGGGCCTCGGCATCAGTGCCGCAACACGGCTCTATGTCGTGGAGAAGCGACAGGCCACAAACCAGCTGGTCGTCGGACAACGGAGTGCATGCATGAGGGATGCGTTTGAAGCCGTCGATCTGAAATGGCAACACATTCCCACCGGCAAATTGCTACACTTCAGCGCAGATGTCGTGGCACGATACAGGTCAAAGCCAGTCAAAGGCTGTATCGATAGGGTTTCTGGGGATAAGGTCTCCATTCATCTGGCCGATTCGTTGTTTGCAGTCACTCCGGGACAAGCGGTTGTCTTCTACGACGGTCGATGTATAGTTGGCGGAGGAACGATAGTCTAGGACTTGTTCTTGACGTTCTTGTACGAATTGTGGTAAAAAGTGGGAAATTGTGGTATACTTACGCCATGAACAAGGAGAACTGTTTCATCGGCGAATACCGCTACTCCGTGGACGACAAGGGACGAACGATGTTCCCTGCCCACTACCGGTGCGACAC
>NZ_QXIU01000132.1 GCF_003570935.1 Candidatus Cryosericum odellii | reverse complement strand
GTTTTCGAACAAAATATTGGAGCTTTACAGGCTAGATGACTGAGTTTGCACATACTCCGGTCCTCTTGGACGAGGTCACGACATACTTGCAGATTCGACCACACGGAACCTATCTGGATTGCACGACAGGGGAAGGCGGACACGCATATGAGGTTGGGCGCCAACTTTCTAGCGAAGGGACGCTTTTCATGATGGACGTCGATGCAGCGGTTCTTGCCATTGCCCGCGAGCGGCTGAAAGATACTGCCGCCCGCAAGGTTATCATCCGCGGAAACTTTCGGGACATGACGCGGTTGTTGAAGGATTATCCGGATACAGGATTCGACGGAATCCTGATGGATCTGGGCTTTTCTTCAGAGCAACTCACGGGCACAGGCAGGGGGTTTTCGTTTAGCCATGACCAACCACTGGACATGCGACTGGACGATGATCTCAAGGTCACTGCCAAGAATATCGTGAACTCGTTTCCAGAGGAAGACATCGCCGACATCTTGTGGAAGTACGGCGAAGAGGGGAGGTCGCGTCAGGTCGCTCGCGCGATCGTGCGCCGTCGGCAACGAGCGCCGATCGAGACGACGAGTGAATTGGCGGAGACAGTAGCCGCTGTCTTCCCTACCAGGCACGCCCGCATACATCCTGCTACCAAGTCTTTTCAAGCTCTGCGCATATATGTCAACGATGAGCTCAATGCTCTCGAGAATGGTCTCAAGTCCGCAGCATCGCTCTTGAATCTGAACGGAAGACTCTTGGTCATTAGTTACCATTCGCTCGAAGATAGAATTGTGAAGAGGAGCTACCTGGCTCTCTGCGAGAATCCGGTCTCGGGGGAGCCAGGATTTCGACTGGTCAACAAGAAGGTTATTCGGCCTACGGACTCAGAAGTTGCGGAGAACAGACGCTCTCGCAGTGCCAAATTGCGCGTACTGGAAAGGGTATAATCATGAGTATTGCAGTCAGGGGTAATTACACAACAGTTCGCCGTCCTGCGGCGACGACAGTTCGCGTCTCGGCCGCGGCAAGAATCGCTGTACGTCGCTACATTGTTCTGGGTGTGACGATAGTGGGTCTGCTGGGTGCCTATGGCTACGTGTATAGCACAACTCTTTTTTTGGAGCGTCAGGTCAATTTGAACAGAACGGCCATTCAGGCACAGCTTCAGCAGCAGGAATTGCTGCTCGAGCGCGACACGAAGCTTTTGTCCCCCGATCGGGTGCGAGCTGCCGCAGGCGCTATGGGTATGGTAGCCAACAATACGGCGGTGATTGGCACACTAGACAGTCTTCATTAGCGGGAATATCTGCGTCAAGACCATACGGAATTGATGAAGAGAGGCGTCGCGTCTTTCAATGACATGTTCAGACGACGTCTCGTCGTCGTTTTTACAGTGTTCCTGGTTGTAGTGCTAGGAATTGAGTCACGGTTCGTCTATCTACAAGTAGTAGCTCGCGCTACGCTCGTGAATATGGCAAACGAGCAGCTTCAGACCGACTCCATTCCTATTAAGGCAAAGCGGGGAACGATCCAGGATTCGACAGGGCGCGTTCTAGCGGAAGACGTGGCGACGTGGTCCCTGGGCCTTTACATGAAGGAAGTCAAAGACCCTCACCTGACTGCGGTCAGCATTGCTCCCATCCTCAGAACATCTGCGCCACAGCTGGAAAAGCAGATACGCAGCGCGTCATCAAGCTTCATCTACTTGAACAAGCAGATAGACGTCGTGGAGTATGACGCCTTGAGCCGACTTGACGTGCCGGGGATCGTGCTGGACAAAGGCTATCGCCGAGTCTATCCACTGGGAGCCCTCATGTCTTCGGTGGTCGGCGTCACGGGCTCGGACAACCAGGGTCTTTCGGGGATTGAATTCCAATACGACAAGGAGCTTCGAGGTACGGATGGGCGGCATACGTACATGGTCTCTGGGTCGAACCCTGGTGAGCCGGCTGTCACAGAGGACGTTCTCGAACCGATACAAGGCAAGAACATTGTGCTGACGATCGACTCGAACATCCAGTATTTCGCGCAGCAGGCCCTCATGGACACCCTCAAGACATACGATGGCAAGCGAGCCACGTGCACGATTCTGGACCCAAAGACTGACGCGGTCCTTGCAATGGTCGATGTCCCAAGCGTAGATCCTGAGCACTGGCAGGACGCTCCGATGAGCTCTCTGTCGGAGAAGGCAATCAGTGCCAACTATGAGCCTGGTTCCGTGTTCAAGGCCGCGACATCGGTTGCCGGTCTCGAAACAGGTACGATTACGCTTCAGAGCACGTTCTACAGCGGCGGTAGTCTTAAAGTCTTCGACACGGTGGTTCACGAAGTGAATGACTATGCATACGGAACTATGAACCTCTACGCAATGCTGCGAAACTCCTCCAACGTGGGGTTTTGCCAGTTGAGCATGAAGATAGGAGCCACGCGCTTCTACGACTGCCTTAGCCGGTACGGTTTTGGCAAACCGACGGGCATTGATCTGCCAGGAGAGGAGTCCGGCATTCTGCTTCCGACGTCTCTCTGGTCAAAAACGACGCTTCCTATGATGGGATTTGGCCAGGGCGTGGCGGTGACGGCAATCCAGATGGCCAACTTTTACGCTACGATTGCAAACGGTGGCCTGATGCAGCGTCCCTATGTGGTCGATCATATCGTCGACGCCTCGGGGGCAAGCCAGCGGACAGACACCCCGGGGGTCGTTGGCCAGTTGTTCACGCCGAAGACAGCCAAGGCTGTTCTCGAGGGGTTCCACGGGGTTGTACAGAAAAATATCGGCGTGTTCACTGCGTACATCCCCGGCTATGAAGTTGCTGGAAAGACCGGCACTGCGCAGATTCCTGCACCAGGCGGTGGTTATTTGCCTGATGGATCTTATGTTTTCAGCTTTGCTGGCATTCTCACGGCGAATAACCCGAGGGTTGTCGTATTCCTCAGCATCCACGAGACCCGAAAAGGGGCGCGCACATCATTTCTTGTAGCAGCGCCGACCTTCAAGAAGATTGCGCTGCAGTTGATACAGTATCTGAGG
>NZ_QXIU01000131.1:4128-10488 GCF_003570935.1 Candidatus Cryosericum odellii | reverse complement strand
TGCAGTTGATACAGTATCTGAGGCTAAAACCATGAAATTCGTCGTTGAAGAACGGGAGCTCGCCGAGCTCCTCTATATGCTGCCTCCTGGATCCTGGAATCCCAAGCGCTCTTCACTTGGCCATAGGACAATGATCACTCTGGTCACGCCTGATTCGCGTGAATGCGGGCCGGGGGCTATGTTCGTCGCCATCTCCGGGACCAGGCTGGACGGAGCGTCGTACATCGCCAGCGCTCTCTGTGCTGGGGCGGCCTGCGTGGTCGCTGAAACTGAGCATCCTGAGGTTCAGGATGTGCCGGTAGTCGTTGTGCCGAGCTGCCGTGAGTTCCTGAGTCTGGTCTCGCAGGCTTTTTTCAATTTTCCTGCTCGTGGTATGAAGATGATCGGCATCACTGGAACGAGTGGCAAGACGAGCACAGCATACTTGATTCGTCGTCTCTTGCAGGGACTTGACATTGCGTGCGTCATGATTGGGACTACGGGCTATATTATGCCTAACGGCGAGTTCTTTCCTCCTGACGCTCTGCCGGCCACGACGCCGGAGGCCTTTGCGCTCAACTGGTATCTGGATCATGCGGTCCACTTGGGAGCACAAGTTGCCGTGGTCGAGGTTTCGTCATTTGCGCTTGCTTTCGACAGAGTTCATGGTATGCGCTTTGATTGCGGGGTTTTCACAAATTTCTCGCAGGATCACATAGGATATCATGGCACGATGGATGCATATCTGGCGGCCAAATTGCGCCTGTTCACATCACTTGATGAGAGCTCTGTAGCCGTTCTCAATGTTGATGACGCTTCGTTCGCTTCCTTCAGGGACGCGGCCGGGCGCTCGCACGTCAGGACGTTCTCCCTGGAGCAAGCAGCTGATCTGCGCGGTGACCACGTCGTTTCTGCGGTGGGAAGAACTGCGTTTCAGGTTGTCGCCCGGGGCGGAGTCACGTTTGACGTGGATCTCTCGATCGGGCCGGCGTTCCAGGCATCCAACTGTCTGGCGGCGATCAGTTCGGTCCATGCCATTGAACCGACCTGTGACCTGGGCAAAGCCATACAATCTCTTGCGGCCCCACTGTACGTCCCTGGGCGCTATGAGCGCATTGACTGTGGACAGCCATTCGAGGTTATCGTGGACTATGCCCATACGCCAGAGGAGTTCTCGGCATTGTTCAGCGCCGTGCGGCCCACTGTGCGGGGGGACCTGCTGGCCGTGTTTGGTTCTGTGGGCGCCGATGACCGCGAGAAGCGACCGATCATGGCCCGTCTCGCAGAGGACGCCTGCCGCTGGTCGTTCGTGACTGTCGAGGACCCTCGTCATGAAGATGCCTCGATAGCTGTTCGCGACATCGAGAGTGGGTTTACCACCGACCATTTTACGGTCATCGAAGACAGAAGGCAGGCAATTCGAAGTGCCATTGCTATGGCCAGGCCTGGCGACATGGTCCTGGTCCTCGGTCGTGGGCATGAGACGATAATGTACTATGAACACGAGGATGTCGTTTTTGATGACCGGGAAGAAGCGCGCCTCGCGTTGCGCGATCACGGCTATGTTTGTGGTGCCGATGGTCGGCAGTCGCAGGAGGAACGTCGATGACCGCGAAGTCTGCTATGTTGCTGGTTCTCGTTCTTGTCCTTGTGGATCTGGCTCTTTTCCCTCTCCTTATTGTGTGGCTGCGCAGGATACGGTTTATGCAGTTGATACGAGACGAAGGGCCTGCTTCTCACAAATCCAAAGCAGGTACGCCCACGGGGGGCGGTCTGATGCTGTTTCTCGACATTGCCGGAGCCGTGGCAGCCTATCTCTTCGTGATGGGGCGAACGAGTTGGACACGGCTGGACGTCGCCACAGTGGTCTTCGTAGCCGTCAGTTTTCTTTCCGGTTTTCTGGACGACTGGACTAAAGAGGTCAAACACAGAAATGACGGACTGCGTGGCTACCAGAAACTCCTGATCCAGACAGCAGCAGCCGGGCTTTTTTTCTATCTGGCACACCCATTGATCATTCCGGTCCTTCATCTGGCGAGTGGAGCAATTCTTCTTGGCGGCTGGGCCTTCTACGCTGTTGCCATGCTGTACGCGGTCGGCATGGTGAATGCATTCAACCTGACGGACGGCCTTGACGGCTTGCTCGCTAAGACGAGTCTTCCCACATTTGCTGTGGCCGGAATAGCCTCGCTTCTGCATCCATCAGGACTGGCCGGCATCCTCCCTCTGGCAGCTGCTGCATTTGCCATCTCATTTCTATGGTTCAATGGCACAAAAGCATCAGTTTTCATGGGAGATACAGGATCGCTTGCGCTTGGCTCCATCTTCGTCGCGTGGGCGTTTGCCTCCGGGAACCAGTTGTCGTCGATCCTGCTGGGAGGACTGTTTCTCGGAGAGGCGATAAGCGTGATGATCCAGGTGTTTGTCTTCAAAGCCTCTGGCCGCAGAAAGAGGATCTTCCTTATGGCTCCGATACACCATCATTTCGAGAAGCTCGGGTGGACCGAGCCAAAAATCGTCGACCGGTTCTTTGTCGTGAGTATCCTGTTCGTTATTGCCGGAGCACTGACGATGACGTGGAGGTAACCAGTGATCCCTTTCAATTCGGCATTTGTCGTCGGGGCATTGCCAAGTGGATTGTATGCAGCCCTGTACCTGCATGATCATGGAGTGGACGTTTTCGTATCGGAATTCAGGCAGCGAAGCGCTGACGAAAAGTTCGAGCATGCTGTACGACTGCTACAGCAGGTGAGCGTTCCCTTTGAGTTTGGGCAGAACACTGTGAGCATCATGGCCGCCTGCGACGTCGTCGTCGTCTCGCCCGGTGTTCCACTCGACGCTCCGATCATCCTGGCGGCTGCGCAAATGGATAAAGTCATCGTCGGTGAGACAGAGATTGCCGCGTATGCCGGTCTGTCAGTGCTTGCAGTGACTGGAAGCAATGGCAAGAGTACGACCACGGCTCTTCTGGGAGAAATTGTTGCTGAGGAGTACCCCGACGCAGTGACGGGGGGAAATCTGGGCACTCCAGTGTCGGAGCTCCTGGTGGAACACCCGTTGGCAGAACGCGCCGTACTGGAGGTTAGTTGCTTTCAGCTCGAGACAATCCATACGTTCCATCCCAGAGTGGCCATTTTCTCGAACCTGGTTCCGAACCATCTTGATCGCTATGGTACAATGAAACGCTATTTCGCTACGAAAAAGCGCTTGTTCGAGAATATGACGGCAGATGATGTCGTCGTGCTCAATTGGGACGATCCCGAACTGAGAGTGCTTGGTCCGACGCTAAGTCCTTCGGTGTTCTATTTCGGATTGGGTGACGGCGTATTCTCTGGCGCGCATGTTGTCGATGGTAGCATTGTTTTCAAAGACACGACACGCACAGTGGAGCTGTTCAGAGAGACAGACCTGCACATTCGGGGGCGGCACAATGTAGCGAATGCCATGAGTGCAGCTCTGGCAGCCTTTTTGTACGGTATCTCACCAGATGCCGTTCGCAGGGCCGTGAGGGCCTTCAATGGACTGCCTCACCGACTGGAGTACGTTGCAACAGTGGGTGGCGTGACGTTCGTCAACGACTCCAAGGCTACGACTCCTGAATCGGTCATGACTGCCGCCGATGCCATGACTGGACCATATGTCGTCATTCTGGGCGGCAGCTCAAAGGGTGTCTCATTCGACAAGATGGCGCGGCACCTGACCGAAGACAGGAATCTGGTTTCAGCAATCGTGATGGGCACGACCGCCCCAGCTATTGAGGATTCACTGCGCCAGGCCGGTATGAAGACGATTGCCCACGTCGAATCGCTTGAGGACGCTGTTAGCAATGGAGTACACCTTCTCTCTGCGGGTGGTACGCTGCTTTTGTCTCCTGCTTGTGCCAGTTTCGACATGTTCAGGGATTTTGAGCAGCGTGGTGACCGGTTCAGGGAGATCGCTCAAGGTCGTCAGGGCGTTGTCACGCGATGAAGCGCATACTGGTTCTGGTCGCCATACTGCTCTGCTTGGGAGTACTGCAGAACTATAGCATCGCCGTCAGTCTCAGTGCCTCGCGAGGCCAATTGGTGGCCGTTACCCCAAGTGTCGTCAAGCAAGCGATTATCGTCGGTATCGGAGTCTTCGCCTACTGGTTCTGCTCGCGGTTCAAGTATATGCGCTGGGCAGACATTTCAGAATTCCTGACGTATGGTCTAGGAGCGTTGCTGGTCGCTGTTCTCATTCCCGGCATCGGCAGGAGCGTCAATGGTTCTATTCGATGGATCGGAACGAATTCGATTGGTGTGCAGCCATCTCAGGCAGTTGTTCTGGTTGTGCCTCTTCTCGCCGCCAAGCTCTTCAGCGGCAAATACCTGAACAAGTACGACCATCGATATTACACCACGTTTCTGCTATTCGTGCTGGGGTTCACGGGCCTGGTCGCACTTGAACCCGACTTCGGGACAGCTTTTGTCATTGCTGGGTCCTCCATCACTATCCTGCTGGCCGTCGGTGCTCCGCTAGGCTACTGGATCAGCCGAACGGCTGCCTTGGGAGCGCTGGCTCTGATTGCGGTGAACGTGAAAACTTCCTGGAAGGTCAGGATGACCTCGTTCATCAATCCGTTGGCAGCCGACAAGGCGAAAGGCGTCGCCTACCAGCTGGTCAACTCCATGTTCGCTGTCGCGAGAGGTGGAGTGCTGGGGCGAGGTTTTATGCGGAGCGTCCAGAAATTCGTCCACTTCCCAGCCCAGGAAAATGACTTTGTTTTCGCCATATTCTCGGAAGAGTTCGGGCTTATCGGTGTGACCATCGTACTGGGCATTTATCTGTGGATCGTCTTCGACCTGTTCAAACTTGCCTCGAGGTCTTCTGAGCCATTTGCCCGAGTGTATGTCATGGGGCTGGGCGTATTCCTCGCCGTACAGGCGTTTGTCAACATTGGTGTTGTTGTTGGACTGCTTCCTACGACAGGAGTACCTCTGCCTTTCTTCAGTCAGGGAGGCAATCACATCGTCTTCGAGATGGCCGCGCTTGGTATCGCGGCAGCCATTTCCCGGAGTCCGGAGGCCGCCTGATGCACTACGTTGTCGCCGGAGGAGGGACAGGGGGGCATATCTACCCCGCAGTCGCAATTGCTGAACGCTTGTTGGACAAGGGAACCGTCACGATGCTGGCGCGATCTGGCAGCATGGAGGAACACGTTTTCCTTGCTCAGGGACTTGACGTCCAAACTATCCGTTCTGCCCCGCTCCTGTATACGCCCAGATCGTTGTGGCGTCTTGCACGTGCAACTCGAAGCGGCGTGAGAGCAGCCCGCCGTGTCATGATGGATGCCCATGTCGATGCTTTTATCGGTACCGGCGGATACGTATCGGTGCCAGGAATCGTGGCTGCGCAGATGAGCGGAGTTCCCGTATATCTTCTGGAACAGAATACCGTCATGGGGAGGGCGAATCGACTGTTCTCCCATCGTGCGCGACACGTGTTCCTGGGGTTTCCTGTTGCAGGGGCCTCTGGTTCACGGTTCACCGTCACTGGAAACCCTCTGCGGCGTAGGGTTTACACGGCACTGACGGAGTACCGGCTCGCCAAACCCCTTCGTCGGGGGTTGCTGTTTATCGGAGGTAGTGGCGGGGCTAGCTTCGTCAACGAACTGTTTCTGCGGACAATCCGGGAGCTGGATAGCAGGGGCCGCGAAGTTTCAGTCACTGTGGTGACTGGAATTGATGACTATGCGAGGATTTGTGACGCAGTGAACGGGCTGTTTCTGCGGCACGTCAATCCTGTTGTCGTCTCCTATGAGGAGCATATGGAGCGACTCTATGAGCAAGCGCGCGTAGCGGTGACGAGAGGCGGTGCACTTGCACTTACGGAGCTTGCTATCGGAGGCATCTATGCCGTCGTCATCCCCTATCCCTTCGCCGTTGGCCGGCATCAGTCCAAGAACGCGACATATCTCGAGAGCCTTGGTCTTGGTATGCGCATTGAACAGCAGTCACTGCTGTTCGATAGGTACCTGTCCATCGTAGAGAAGGCACTGGATGATGAAGCAGGTACGGCCCTCCCTGCTTCCAGTATTTTTGGAAGAGATGCCGGGGACACCATAGTGCGCACCATCGAAGAGGAATGCTCACATGACTGAGCTCCTGCGACCTGGAAGGTCTTTTTTTCTTGTTGGGATATGTGGTGCCGGGATGAGTTCGCTGGCCATGTTGCTGCACAGCGTCGGAATGGATGTGCGAGGCTCAGACATCGTGAATAATGGTCCCGAAGCTGAACGGTTGACTTCGCTGGGTATCCAGGTGATGTCCGAAGCTGAAGCATCTGGGGCACTTCGTCATGATGAAATTCTGGTACGGTCGTCGGCAATTCGCCCGGACAATGTGGTGCTCATGGCTGCAG
>NZ_QXIU01000131.1:0-4120 GCF_003570935.1 Candidatus Cryosericum odellii | reverse complement strand
AGGGACACAGCGAAGGCAGATTCTAGGACGCCCGGTCATGGTCCTGGAGACTGATGAATCGGACGGTTCATTCCTGAAGTTCCATCCAGACGTAGCTGTTGTAACGAATATCGATAACGACCATTTGGGGGCTTATGGAGACAAGTTCTCCAACCTTGTCGGCGCATTCGCCCAGTTTTCCCAGCAATGCGCTGAGCGAAGCGGCCTGATCGTTGGCTGTGGCGACGACAGGGAAGTGGCCAGGATCGTGCAGGCTCTGCCGCGGCACGTCCTGTACGGTCAGGAGGCGTCAAATCAGGTGCAGATGTGCTACGATGTTCGCAACAACACCGCAATAGTTGCAAGAGAAGGCATGGAACAGCCATTTGCCATGGAACGAGGAGATGAGAAGAGCTATCTCAACGCTGTTGCCGCTTGCCTCGCGTGCGAGGCAGCAGGGCTCCCCTTCGCAGATACGCTCCCTATTCTGAAAGGTTTTCCGGGAATGGAACGGCGGATGCAGCTCCTGACAGACCATGACGGAACGGTCGTCCTTACAGACCATGCCGACCATCCCACGGAGATCAGAGCGACCCTGCAGGCTGTCTCGGTTCGGTATCCCGGAAGACCACTTACCCTCGTGCTCCAGCCGCACCGTTTCTCCCGAGTGAGCACGTGTCTCGAGGAGTATGGACCGGCACTGGTTGGAGTTTCGCGGATCGTGCTGCTCGACATCTTCCCGGCTGGAGAGACAGCGGAGCGTCCCAAAGAGCTGAACAAGATGCTTCGAGAGAGCGTGAAGGCGGCAGTCGGTGGCTCATTGGCACCTCAGATGCCTGTCCACCAGATGCTTGACGTCTTGCGGGTGTCGGCCACCCCGGATGACGTGGTACTGTTTATGGGCCCCGGTGACGTGAACAAGCTTGGTCTGCGGTTTTGTGGCTTGTTGACGAGCGACAATACGGTACAATGTGAGACTGCTGCGTCCCTTGAGGGACGCATACAGCAGGAGAACGACTGATGGTGGATTCGGTCATAGACAAGTTCGGACGTCGCGTCGAGCAACGGGTTCTGACGAAGGAGCCGCTCTCGTCCTATACGTCGTTTCGTATCGGCGGTCCGGCCGAATACTTCTACACGCCATGCGGTGAAGAGGACCTGGTTTGCGCACTGCGTGCTGCCAGAGCTTTCAAGATGCCCACGACGGTTATCGGCAATGGAACGAATGTGCTTGTCTCAGATCGTGGTATCGAAGGTCTAGTTGTGAGACTTATGGAGACGTCGCTCCAGCCAGTAATTGAGAAAGGACTGGTGCTTGCTCGTGCCCCGATGCCACTGTCCTCACTGCTGGACTTCGCCATGAGTCAGGACCTGTCTGGACTGGAATATCTTGTCAGCATACCCGGTACTGTTGGGGGGGCCATCTACATGAATGCGGGTTCGTTCTCTCAGGCCATAAGCACTCACCTGGCGTATGTGGAAGTTCTGGATCCCAACCTCGAGTATGTCGTGAAGAAGCATGAAGATGTTGATTTTGACTACCGTTATAGCGAGTTTCAACAGAGTGGGGCGATCATTCTGGGTGCCGCATTTGATCTTGAGGCTGGTGACGGAGCAACAATCCGCTCGACAGCTGCGCGTATCCGATCCGAGAAGCATGCCAAACAATCGTGGGAGCATCCGAATGCGGGAAGCATCTTCACGAATCCTCCAACGACGTATGCCGGCAAATTGATAGAGGAAGCCGGGTGCAAGAGTCTCCAGGTGGGGCAGGCGCAGGTGTCGGCCAAGCATGCGAACTTCATCGTCAACCTGGGAGGGGCGACTGCATTTGATGTTGTGCGCCTCATGGACATTGTCGTACAGAGAGTCTATGCACGTTTCAACGTGCGCCTTTCGCCCGAGATCAGACTGCTCGGTGACTTTTCCTAGGCAGCGGCGCGTGAGTATCAGTGATGAGTTCCTCCGTTCATGAAGCTACTGTGGCGGATAGGCCTGGTTGCTGTGGCTGTACTGGTGGTCTACTGGTTCTCCGTACCAGCCGCTCGCGTACTCGTACGTGCGGATTCCTGGGAAGCTCCAATCGTGGACCAGGTCTGGCGTAGCCGGCCTCAAGGGCTTCTCATGCTCCTCAACAGGGCTTCGGTCGTCGACAGGCTGGAGGGACTCCCCGTTTCTGACGTGACCATCATGCGTGAGCGACCTTGGAATGCGACTGTCGCTGTGGACATTGCTGACCCTGACGTAGTGATCAGGCAGGGGAGCAAACTGGCTGCCGTGTTCCTGAAAACGGGGGCAGCCTACACCATAACAAAAGCATCGAAGTCCTGGAACATGGTTGACGTAAGTGGATTTCCACTTGCATCCCCGGCTTTTCTGTCCGCCTCACTCGAATACGCGCCGCTGTGCTGCCAGTTGATGCAACATCGCAATCAGCTGGCAATCATGGGCATGTCACTATCCTCGTCGATGGGACTTGCCGTACGATTGAAAGATGGTAAGACGCTTATCTTTGGTGACAGTGCGAACGGTGCTTCAAAAATTGAACGAGGGATTGCGGTTCTTGCGATGCCTGCATTCAAGGGGAAGAAAGTAACCATCGACCTGCGGTTCGACGGCCAGGCCGTCATCCCGGAGGCCCCATGATCACACGAGGAAGAAGCGGGAGTGTTTTTCTCGTCGCACTGTTTGTCATGGTCGTCGGATTCGGATACCTTCTGGCTGTCCAGTTCGAGCCCACAGTGAACAAGGCCTACGTCGTTCCTGTCCAGAATGTCGAGTTGGTCGAAATCATGAAGGGACTCGAAAATGAAAATAATACTGCCGCTCAGAAGATTGTCGATCTTCGGGGACAGCTGGCAGAGCTTGAGAGCAAGGGCGCAGCTACGAGCGACGAGGTGCGCGTGCTGACGCAGCAGTTGGGAGAGTTGAGAGGAAAAGCGGGGCTTGCGGAGGCGACAGGTCCTGGTGTCGTCGTCACATTAAGCGATAGTTCGCGTACGCCGACGCTCTCCGATGATCCGAACTACTTCGTCATCCATGACGGTTACCTCCGTAGCATCGTGAATCTCATGCGGAGATATGGTGCCACTGCGATTGCCGTCAATGACCAGCGCGTTCTTGTGAACAGCCCGATCGTTTGTGCTGGACCTATCATTCTCGTGAATTCGAGCAGGATGTCGCCACCGTACGTCATTACGGCGCTGGGAAACCCCGATATGCTCGCTGACAGCATTTCTCAAGACGTTTTCTTCCGGGTGTTGCAGATGTACAGCGATCAGTTTGAGATTACGTGCTCACTTGAGAAGAAAACGTCTGTGACTGTCCCGGCGTCGCTAGACAATGCTGCATTCAAGTACGCAGTGAGTGCGAAATGAAGCGGACTGGGCGATCGTCCTCGCAGTCGACAGCACTGATTTTTGCTCTCATCAGTTTCTTTGTTGGGCTCTTGCTCCCTGGGCAGGCACGCGTCGTCCGCGAGATGAAGCAGACCTATCAGAACGAGGACCCGAAGGATCTTATTCGTGTCATCAAAGACCTCCAACAGCGCAAACAGGACCTCCTCGTCGAGGAGACCGACGTGTCGCAGAAAGTCACACAGTACCTTCGTTCTTCTGATGACACGGCCGCGCAAGTGAGCCAGTTGCAGCACGAAGCCGCCGTGTTGAGACAGAGAACCGGGGCTGTCCCACTCGCGGGCCCTGGTATCCGGATTACGATACGAGAGCAATCATCAGGGGTCTCGCCATCCATGCTGGCTGATGACGATCTGCTCCTTCTTCTGAATGATCTCTGGGCATCGGGAGCCGAAGTCATATCGTTGAATGGCATACGCCTGACTGACTCGAGTTCCGTATACAGGGCGGGTCTCAACGTTCGCGTGGGTGGAAAGGTGACGCAGATGCCTCTGGTCATAAACGCGATCGGCGATACAGAGAATATGGCCAAGGGGTTGCAGATTCCTGGAGGCGTGCTCGACTTGTTGAACCTGAGGCGCATTGGTGCTATAGTTCAAAAAGTCAACCTGCTTAGAATCAGTGACTAGGGGAGGAAAACGGATACCTATGGTTGGCTTCGTAACAGTGTGCGGACTCGTACTTGGTATCGTTATCGGGATTCTTCGCCCCGTGCACATCCCCGC
>NZ_QXIU01000130.1 GCF_003570935.1 Candidatus Cryosericum odellii | reverse complement strand
ACGTTCCTGCTGGAGGTGAATGCCGGTGAAGAATCGCAGAAGGGGGGACTGACTATGCCTCAGATTCGTGATGTTGCCGCCGCCGATGCTCCTTGGCTATATGAGATCTCCGGACTGATGGCAGTTGTCCCTCTGCAAGCAACAATGCAAATGCGGGCGACAATATATCAATCTGTCAGTTTGCTGTTCCACGAGCTCGCCAGCGACTTGGGTTTATCACGTGTCACGTTGTTGTCCATGGGAACGTCCGACGACTTTGAACTCGCGATCGAACATGGCTCTAACATGATACGTGTTGGTACGGGCATTTTTGGACCCCGTTCATCTTCTCAGGTGTAACCAATTGTTCATGAGCGCAGTTCTTGGAATTGGATTGGTAGAGGCCGCATTCTGCACTGCGTTGTTCCTAGAGCTCGCGCTACAGGCCTCGAAGGTCGTTCAATTGACACTCTCAGCCGACCGTGGTATAACATCACAATGGATAAATACCCAATCGGCCAGGCGGACAGTGACGTTGGGCGATTGTCCTACTTTGATTTCTCTGATGCTGGGTCTGGATATAGAGCTACAGCTTCTAGATAAACGGTCACATCGTAGGGAGGTGTGTCGTACCGCGGAGTATGCGAAGAGAGTTTTTATGTCCTGCACTCATTCTAGGAAGGAGTATGCGATGAAGAGAGTTCTATGTCTGGTTTTGGCAGTTGTCCTCGTGGCTGCTGTGCTTGTCCCCGTTGCTACCGCGCGCGCCGCTAGCTGGAAGTGGAACATCGACAAGACCCCGCGCACCCTTCCCGATGGTACACCAGCGGTCCTGAAGATCCCGTATTCGCAGGGCACCACCTTCCATGAACGTGGAGTCACCCTGATTCAGTCCATGCTCACCTCCAAGACATCTGGGGCGAGGGCCCTCCGTACACGTATCTTGAGCAGCTCGTCTATTCCGACGAAGTTCGCAAGGGCCTCAAAGGCTACGACCACTTTTTCTCCTCCACCGTCTGCAACAACTGGAACATCCAGTACTGGTATTGGTGGAAATAGGTACGATGACCAAATCCGTCGACACCGCGACTATGGAGTCTGAGAACCTGTAGATTCGATTCATCGGCTTCCACGTCTCTGCAGGGAGGCGCGGGAGACTGCCGAAAGGAGTCTTTGCCAACATGAGAGATTATATAATCCGGCGTGTTCTGGGCATGATCCCGCTGATCCTGATCGTGATGATCGTGTCGTTTGGTATCTTCTCCCTCGTGCCAAACCCATTCGCGGCTNNGCCTGGGGGTTTGACCTTCCGTGGTATCTGAGGTTCTTCAAGTGGTTCAGTGGCGTCATTCGTGGGGACTGGGGCCCTTCTCTCCTGTATCCTGGCTCTACGGCTCGTGACGTCATCTCCAGAGCGTTGCCTGTGACCGTGCGGCTCATGGGGATCGAATTCCTGGTGTCTATTGCCATTGCTCTTCCGATCGGTATCATCTCTGCTGTCAAGCAATACTCCGTGACCGATTACGTCGTCACGGTCATCAGCTTTCTGGGCATGTCCATGCCGACGTTCTGGTTTGGACTGCTCATGATGATGCTCTTCAGCGTCGTCCTGAAACGACCGAGCGGGATGCCCCTGTTGCCTGCGGGCGGGTTCATCACGCCGGGACTGGAGGAAGCTCCGTTCTGGGCGAAGCTTGGGGACCGGGCGCAGTATCTTGTGATGCCCGTCGTCGTTCTGGCCTTCTCCTCGCTGGGTGGCTATGCGCGTTACATGCGGTCCTCCATGCTCGAGGTCATTCGCCAGGACTATATTCGTACGGCCCGTGCCAAGGGTGTACCTGAGCGTTCCGTCATCTACAAGCATGCTCTGCGCAACGCAATGATCCCGATTGTGACGTTGATAGCATTGTCGGTACCTGGCATTGTTGGAGGCGCAGCCATTACGGAGACGATCTTCAACATTCCCGGAATGGGCAGCCTTATCATCCAAGCTGAAACCAAGGCTGACTATCCTACGGCCATGATTGGCCTTATGCTCTCCAGCGTTCTTGTCATCGCGTTCAACTTGGTGGCAGATATCGTGTATGCGTGGGTTGACCCGCGTATCAAGTACAGTTAGGAGGACATCATGGCGGAAAAAGCTATCGAAGCCAAGAAGAAGGGCCAGAAGAAGTCCTCTGAGGACTACACGTATGTTGGCATGGTGTTTCACCGCCTTACCCGTCACAAGCTGGCCATGGTCGGTGCATTCATGCTGATTTTTATCCTGCTGTTCGTGTTCGTGGGTCCCCTTATTTGGCGCGCCAATCCAAATACTCAGATCGAGGGTTTGGGCGGGCTCTTCAATCCTGCTTCCCGTGCACACCCTTTAGGTACCGACGACTATGGTCGTGACGTGCTTGCCCGTATGTTCTTCGGAGGGCGCATCTCGCTGTTCATTGGCTTCATTTCTGCGATCAGCTCGACGCTCGTTGGAGCTCTTGTTGGGCTTGTTGCGGGTTACTACGGCGGCTGGTCGGACAATATCCTCATGCGGTTCACAGATGCCATGCTGTCTATCCCGACATTTCCCCTGCTGATAGCTCTGGCGAGCGTGCTTGGAAAGGGCGTATGGCAGATTATCCTCGTCATCGTTGTGTTCGGCTGGAT
>NZ_QXIU01000013.1:9227-9365 GCF_003570935.1 Candidatus Cryosericum odellii | reverse complement strand
AGATTGAATGGATGAATTGGCCTTCTAAAACTCTTATTCAGCGCAATCAGAGCTTCTACGCCTATGCTACTCTTGTATTCCATCTTCATTTGTGCCATCCCTCTACTAACATACCTTCATCGATTGCCATATTCATTG
>NZ_QXIU01000013.1:8148-9190 GCF_003570935.1 Candidatus Cryosericum odellii | reverse complement strand
CCTCCAGGACCCAGCTTGGCGCGAAAGACGGCCATGCTGTCGAGCCCGTCGATGCGGACGCGGCGTAGCTCGTATGGATTGTCGGTAACGCGGGACCATCCAGGGATCTCCGTCGTGGCGGCATGGTAACCGNNCAGAAGTAGTCGCACCGGCGTCCGGTGTTCCGCTGGATGACGATCTTCGAGTATGAAAGCTCCATCATGGCGCTTTGAGTGGTCAGGAGCGGGAGCACGGCATGGTGCACGGTATGCGAGCCAAACGTGATGAGGCCGGTATTCTGCATCTCCCTCACCATCGACCAGTCCAGGTAGCCCTTGACCACGCGTCCGACCTCGCGACTGATGAGGAAGAGGATGGCCTTCTGTCCATTGCGCTTGAGAATGGGAAATGCGTTCTGATAGACACCGAGACGTCCGTCGTCAAAAGTCAGGATGACCGGATTCCTGGGAAGAGACGACCGTCCAGTCCGTGCTGCCATCCACTCGTCCAGTGTAATGGTCGTGAAGTTGTTGTCCTTCAGATATTGCATCTGCTGAGCGAACTGGTCGGGCGCAACGAGCAGTGAGAGTTTGAGAGCGTCCATACCCGGCATGTGCTGTGCCACCTCGTGATACATGAGGATGGGGACGCTGAGGTTGGGATCGACGTTTACGGGTACTGTCACGGGGGCCTTGAACGCCGGGGTCGTGCGTGGCGTCTGCGAACCGTACGGGTATGGGTCACTCGCGTCAGACCGGTGCGAGAGGGCAGAGCGACAACCAGTCAGGAGAATTACGACAAGCATGAGCAAGATTGTCAGCAGAGCAACGTTTCGTCTCATAGCGCTTACTATAGTGTCCAATGCAAACCGCGCAACGTCACGAGGGTGACACCAGACGAATGCATGCCTGTTCGTCACTGTTGAAGACAGGTTCTGTGACACGTGGACGCTCACAAGCCGACTTCACGTGTTCTCAAGCATTACAGCAGGCGATGTGGAGAGCAATACTGCTACGCTTCCCTACACCATCCCCGCCCTGGCGAAGCTGAAGTAGTCCTGGCG
>NZ_QXIU01000013.1:0-8076 GCF_003570935.1 Candidatus Cryosericum odellii | reverse complement strand
GACCTTGTTGCGGATGTCCAGCAAGACGACATAGAAGAACTCCTTGCCGGCATCGCGCAGTTGCGGCGTGAACCGGTCGCAGACGTAGTCGATGGCATCCTCGGCACTGGTGACCCGTTTCATCGTGGACGCGGGGCCTTGCTGCAGACGCTTGCCGATTTCGATGGCCGCCTTGAGTTCGACTGCCTTGGCGAGACCGACGCCGTGTACGTCGCAGAGGTCCTCGACACTGGCCTGATCCAGCTGGCTCCAGCCGCCAAACCGGTTGAACACGTCGCGACCCAGTTCCTCGGCGCTCTTGCCGTGGCTGCCCGTCCTGAACAGAATGGCCAGCAGGCGTGCGTTGCTCATGGTGTCGGCTCCACGCTTCGCCAGTTGCTCGCGGGGACGTTCGTCAATCGCCCAGTCTTTGATGGAAACGTACGTGCGTTCGGCGTTGACGCGTAACCGGACTTCCTTGCGGACAGCAGTACAGGCCTCCTTGCTGACGAGGTCCAGCGCCTGCACGATCGCGATCCCTTGTGGCTCTTCTACCCGCCCACCCTCTGCATCACGGAACCAGGTACCCGCTTTGGACCACATTGGATACATTGCCCTCTGGACGAGATAAGCAACAGATTCCTCGCGTTTCGATATTTCCACCGACTCCCCCTGTACCGTTTTCGTGAGTTCCACTCACTCCAGCACAAGGTAGCACCATCCCTGAGACACGCAACAGCGGCGATCTGTCAGCCTGTGAACTTCTCCCAGCACACGAGTTCGTCCAGCAGCTTGCGTACACCTGGCCGGCGCGGATGACTCTCGTCGGGGTACCCCAGTGCGAGGATGGCCACGACGGGGTTCTCCGACGGTATGTCAAGCAGCGCACGGACCTCGTTGCCGTCGTAGTTGCCCAGCCAGCATGTCCCCAAGCCCATCGATGCAGCCTGCAGGGTCACATGGTCCAGGGCGATGGTGATGTCGACAACGGCTCCATCGTACCGGTGGCCGATGTTGTATCCCTCACCGCTCTTGCAGGCGACGACGAGCACCGCCGCTTGTTCAATAAACTGCTGTCCGCCGATGGCATGCACCATCGACCGTATGGTCGCACGGTCCCGTACAACGACCAGTTTCCACGGCTGCAGGTTGCTGCCCGAGGGAGCCAGCCTTGCCGCTTCCAGAACCTCGGCCAGCTTGTCTTCTTCGACCGGCTGGTTCTTGTAGTGTCGTACGCTGTAACGCTTCTCGATCGCCTCAAGTATCATCGCAGACCTCCATCATGCTGATTGCCTGATATTCTAACTGCCAGCCAGACTTGTTCAATGAGCCAAGTACGAGTAACGCCAAGGATGGATTCCCGCATGCGCCGAAAGCACCCCTCAGAGCGCCCCTCGCATGGGAAAAAAGTGCTCGGGGGTATTGAAAAGAAATACTCGGGGGGGAATAACAGACTAGTCCGGAATCGGCGGTATACTAACAATATGAGACTACTGCATACCGCCGACTGGCATGTTGGAAGTACACTGGCTGGGCTGGACAGGTTTGGCGAAACAGGAAAGCTGCTGGACGAGCTGTTTGCAGCTGCGCAGACCGAGAAGGTGGATGTGGTGATCGTCGCGGGTGACGTGTTCGACAACCCAATGCCGAGCAATATCAGTCAGAAACTCGTGTTCGACTTTTTTGCCCGGCTCAGCGGCGCCGGCATCCGCTCGGTCGTTCTGGCTGGCAACCACGACGGGCAGGTGTTCGTCCCCAGCAAGAGCCTGCTGAGCCTTGGGACAGCATCGGTGTTCGAGAAGCCGTCTGGTGAACAGTATCAAGTCGGGTTCCGTTCGCGCGCCGACGAACCGGTCGTCGTGACGGCGCTTCCCTACCCCCACGAACGCGTGGTCATGAAGTTGAATGGAGCAGGTGACGACATTCACGGCGACTACGCCGGCAGTGTCAGCACGTTCATCCGCTGGCTTGCCGGGCAGATGCATGCGTCAGACATCAACATCTTTGCCGCCCACCTCATGATCGCTGGTGCTCAGCTGACGGACACGGAACGCCCTATGTCGGTCAGTCCGTTCTTTGCCGTCCCTGCGCAGAGCCTGCCATCTTCGACGATGTACAACGCCCTTGGCCACGTCCACCGTCACCAGCAGCTGGTGAACGCACCCACACGCTCAGAATACTCCGGCACTATCTTCCGCGTTAACTTCAGCGAGGAGGGAACGCCGAAGGGGTTCAACCTTGTGGACACCGACACGAGGGGCAATCTCACCGTGCAGTTCTGTGAGCTGAAATCCGCCATCGAACTGCACAATGTCGAGTGCGCCGTCGACGACTGGGCCAACCGCCTGGAACCGTACAGGAACCGTGGATACACGAAAGCACGCATCCACGCCGACGACCCGCCATTTAACCTGCAAGGCGAGATACGCGCTGTCTGTCCATGGGTCGTCAAAGTAGAGTTCCTGCGTTCCGAGGCTGCAACGACGACCCGTCCGACCATTGAAGCGCTGGCAAGTACAAGCCTCGAGACCGTGCAGTCGATGTACCGGGCATACAACGGGAACGCCACAGAGGACGTCATGAAGGTGGTCGGTGAATTGTTCCAGGAGGTGACCCATGCGGATACAGACGCTTGAAGTCGAGAACTTCATGCCCTACCGTGACCCGGTCACCCTCGACTTCCGCGACCTGTCGCTGTTTGCCATCGTGGGTGAGACTGGTTCGGGCAAGTCCTCGATCGTCGATGCGATCTGCTATGCCCTCTATGGGCGCATTCCACGCATCCGCACAGAAAACGGGCAGCGCGAGAATATCATCAGCCGTGGCGCGAAACAGTTCCATGTAGGACTGACCTTTGACCTCGGTGGCGTAACGTACAGGATCATCCGGCAGGGAACAGCCACGAGGGAGGACGTCCAGGTCTTCAAGGACGGCGATCAGCTTAACCAGCTCCTGAAGAAGAAGGATGCTGACCGCTACATCGAAGAGATGCTGTTGCACATGAACTTTGACGTCTTCACGCGCATCATCGTCCTGCCGCAGGGTCAGTTCGACCGCTTTCTCAAACCCGACACGCCCCGCGCGCGCAGGGATATCCTCATCTCGCTGCTCAGCCTGGACATCTATGAGCACATCGGCAAGGCGGCCGGCGCCCATGCGGGAATGCTGATGGGCGAACTGGGCGGCCTGGACCATGACCTCGCAGGCATCGACCAGAACGCCATCACCGATGAAGCCATGGGTCTCCTGGACCATGCCGTCACAGACGCCGGACATCAGGTCGCGCTGCTCCAGGAACAGCTCAAAGCACGTGAGCTGACATTGGCCATGATGGAACAGCGGGCGTCAAAGGCACGGCAGCTGGCGAACCTTCAGGGACAGCTTGCGGCCCTTCGCGCCAAGGCGGACGAGATCAACGGCGACCGCGCGCACCTTGCCACCGGCCTCGCTCTCGCATCGCTGCAGCCATCACTGGCCAACTGGGCGCGTCTGGCTGCTGAACTGGAACGGCTGACGGACGAGCGCGACAAGGCATCTGCTGCTGTGATAGCCGCACAGCAAGCTCTCAAGACTGCGCAGGCCGTCCGTGCCGATACGTCCCTGCGCGCTGGCGAGGCCGCATTTGCCGAGAAACTGGATGAGATCTCTTCTGCGATCGGGCGCCTGAGCGACCTCCAGCTCTTTGCCGCCCGACTGGAGGAACTCCAGCACAGGACCGATGCAGCCACGGACAAGGGCAAGGGACTCGAACACAGCATCACACAATTGAATGAGACTATGAAGGTACAGAATGAACGTCGGATCCAGCTCCAGGAAGCGCTCACCAAGGCGCGCGACGCTTCAATGCAAACTGAAGATGCGTTCGAACGAGCACGCTCGGACAACGCCGCAGTCGTCGTCCAGCAGGGTCTCAGGCCAGGCGACACCTGCCCGGTGTGCGGTCATGTGGTAGAAGAACTGGTCGCGCATGCCGAACACTTGGACTTCGCTCGCCTCAAGACAGTCCGTGACGAGACGCGCAAACATGTCGAACACTGCCAGGACGACCTCACGGAGCATGAGAAGAAGTCCGAAGCGGACCGAGTCCGACTCGAGGAACTGGCCAGACAGCTGACCGCTCTGAAGACCGAAGACAAGGATGACCGGCACGAAGCGCACGAACTGACCCTGCGCCTGCTCATGGACCCGACGGTCGCCCGCGAGGGCAGCAACAATCCGGTGGCGTTCCTCCATGCGCGGCTCACGCAGCTACGAGGGCAGGAGACGACGACCCGCACGGCGCAGAAAACGATCGCCCTCCAACTCGAAGAACAGCGCCGAAAGGAAGAAGACATCCGCACGAAGCTGACCGGGTCCCAGACAAAGGCCGCAACACTGGAGGGGCAGCGCAGACAGGCGGAAGTCCAATATGAAACGCTGCAGCGTGACCTGCTGGCGCAAGCCGGCACGCATGGGTTCGACTCCATCGCGTCGATGAAAGCAGCCGTCCTCCCAGAGGGTGAGCTGGCCTCACTTCAGGCGTCGGTGAGGCAATACGACCATGACACCGCTGCTGCTGCTGCACAGGTGGAAATGCTGGAGCAGGAGCTTGGCCCCGATCTGCCATCGGAGGCGGACCTCGAAACAGCGCGTGCCACACGTGAGACTGCCGCCACGGACTTCGCCCGCGCACAGGAGAACCTGGCAGCCGCCCGCCGCAGCAAGGACGACCTCCTCGCCCGCCGTGCATTCCTGGCCGACCGTCTTGCGCGCAAGGAACAGGCGACGCGCCTGCTGTCAACCTACCAGCAGGTCGCCCGTGACTTCGGCAGCAAGGGCATGGTGGCGTTCGTCAGCAGCGGCATCCTCGAACAGTTGCTGGTGACGGCAAACGACCACCTGCGCATCCTGAGCAAGGGACGCTTCGAGCTGCTGCTCGATGAGGACGACCAAATGATGGTGCAGGACGCGTTCAGCGCCTCGGGACCGCGCGATGTCGCAACGTTGTCCGGGGGGGAAACCTTCCTCGCTTCTCTTGCGCTCGCTCTGGCCGTCAAGGACCTGCTGTCGACGAGTGTGGACTTGGACAGCTTCTTCATCGACGAGGGCTTCGGAACGCTGGACGAGACCACTGTCCAGGGTGTCGCCGATGTCCTGGAGTCCCTGCGCAGGGACGGCTCGCTCGTCGGCATCATCACCCACAGAGCGGACCTCGTGGAGCGGTTCGAAACAGTCCTCGAGGTGACAAACCAGAGTGGTTCCGCGCACATCGCGCGTCGGGAGATGGCATGATGAATATCCGTCCCGACTACTGGCAGAGCGTCTACACCGGTTCCACGGAGGTCTCATTGACAGATCAGAAACGTTCCTATGAGGTGGTGCCGACCATCGAGTGCCGCGACCTTGACCACTGGGCGGCCGTCCGGGTGCCCGACGCGGCGTTCGCGGAAGTCGACACGGTCCGCGTCGCATTCGTCGACGGCGTACGCCGCATCGACATGCACGGCATCATCGACGGCAATCCGCCATACTATGGCGTTTTCGGTTCTGTGGCGGCAGGCTGCATGCAGATGTGCGGCTCTCACGCCCACGACGTCACCGAGGCGCTCTGCGACGAGGCCGTACGGCACTACTTCGTGACCAACGCGCCGGACCCGGACATGAAGACGCTCAAGCTGGCGAGCGACGCGTCGTGTCCGTTCGACGTCGAATATGAGATTCGCAGCGCTGCAAGTCATGACCCGGGCGACTTCGGCCAGGAACTCAACAACCTCATGCANNCCCATCCCCTACGAACACCGCCTGGCCGCCGGGACCGGCAAACTGGCCGGTATCATCAAGAACGTGCAAGAAGCCTACCTGAAGGGTGAGCAGTTTGCCACGGTCCTCTCGCTCAAATCCGCCGAGCGCACCCCGATCTTCGAGATCCGCTATCCGGAAAGCAGCGGCAGCAGCAAGATGAGCTTTTTCCTGCGCCTCCGCGCCGTCACGCCCTTCGCCAGCCAGATGGCAAACCTGGTCCGCATCGAGCTCCCCGTCATGGGGCTGACCGAGGCGGCCCACCTGGCCAACCTCGCCTCCGCTATCGCGGTGCACTACTCCAGCAACCTGTGGGGCGACACCAGGGCGCCCCAGAACCTGTATCCCGTGGGAGCACTCGAGACTGCCCTGAAGAACCGGCTTGGAGACCAGCGTTTCTTGCGCAGTGTCATCATGCGAACGCTTGCTGCCGATATATAGGCACTATTGGTTTTCTATGGATTCCCAGTCAGATAAAAAGGGAAATGCAGGCTTATATGGAAGCCATATAAGCAGTAGTTCGGCGAAATATGCCAGAAAGGAGACGATACAATGATTCGGAATATGCCAACGATAGGTGTCAGGTATGATATCGATAAGACCGGGGGCGGTTACTATGGGTTTGCTTGCTGGAAGATTTTCTGGCAGGCAATCAACCCGGAGGAGATTGGTGGTGCCTCTCTTCATGAAGGAGACACCGCCGCTACCCTCAACAATCAAGAGAGGGTCTTTTGTATTGCCGTTCAAAGTCTGGACACTGAGGCAATCACAAAGATCAAGGCAGCACTGACCCAAAGTGAGGCGTTCAAACGGGCCTGTGCGAATCCCATGTTTGTCGAAGGATCGTCCTGTGCGGCAGAACCGCTGTCCGATACAGGCAGAATCGATGCTGAGGGAAACCTTGCTGGTGATGCTGGTGCATCTCGTTCTGCCCTTGGTGCAGTCAAGAAGGAGCGTACGACAGCGAGCGAAGCAGCAGAGACAGTTTCGATTCCTGAAAGGGCCAAGCCTGCTTCGAATCGGACTCAAACGCTCCCTGCGATTTCGTCGTTCAAGGAACTCAAGACATTCCTTGGCAAGGAATTCACCCCAAAGGAATACCCAAAGAATTGTGGGGTGAATTACTGGATGACTCCCGAAGAACTCTGTGACGTTGTCGAGAGATATGCTGATCTGATTCTCGTTTACTATCACGAGTATTCCTGTAGCGTATCTGAAAACCTGTGTTGCGTGAGGCTCTTCGAGAAAAATCCTCCGGGAAGAGAACCGATAGAATTCGTCGGGCTCTATCCGTTTGCCTCAGCATCCGATGCCCGTTCATTTGGGCAGGATTGGTTCTCTAGCCCTGAGTACGCCAAGGCAATACCTCGCCTCGCCGATGTGCGCGGCAAGTATCATTTCAACTTCGGAAAGGGAAGTGAAAACTGGCTGGGCAAACCCTTTGACCCAAAGGAAGGGATCGTCCCACAGTCTCTGTGGGAGAAGTTCTACCCACGAAAGCAGAGATTCCTTTCAGATCTTGCGAGAGAGGAAGAAGTTGCGAAGAAGCGCGCTGAGGAAGAACAGAAACCCCGCCAAGATACCGAAAGAACATACTTTACTGTTCATTGCCCTTATTGTGGTGGTCAGAAACTTTATGACAAGAACGGGGTTGTTTATTGTGATAACGAAAAATGTCCAAATGGTAAGAAACCAGTAGATATAGACCGGTATAATCTAAGGAGATTGATTTTTTGATAGAACCACTGATGCCACTCAAGAGATCTCAGGACTAAACGGAGGATAACTATGTTTGTACTGACACCCGATCTCTGGCAAGTCGTGCTTCGGACGGCCATCGTCTACATACTCGTTCTGGCTGGTCTGCGCCTGGCCGGAAAGCGCGAGATGGGCGAACTCGCGTCGTTCGATTTCGTCATGATCCTCCTGCTCGCCAATGCAGTCCAGAACGCAATGACCGGACCGAATACCTCGCTCATGGGTGGTGTGGTTGCCGCCGCAACCCTCCTCGTAATCAACTACAGTGTTTCTGCACTGGTGCATCGCTATCCGCGTCTGCGACGCATCATTCTGGGCCAGCGCACAACCCTGATCGAGCAGGGCATACCGCAACTGGACACGCTGGAGCGGGAGCACATCGACGAGGACGAAATCATGACTGCCGCGCGGGAACATGATATTCTGAAGATCAGCGACATCAGGACGGCCTGGCTCGAAGTCGACGGCAACATCACGTTCCAGACGATGAACGGACGCCACATGCGTGTACCGCGGAAGAAGAGGGTACGCTACCTCAGAAATCAGTGATCATGCACTGCT